>JAIRRQ010000022.1 GCA_031255895.1 Methanocalculaceae archaeon | reverse complement strand
GGATCGCGATCATTTTCCCATAGCTCAAGATCGCGATCAACATTTTTTGCCCACTCACGCACCCAGTATGCCTCTTCCTTGGTTGCAACCGTGATAAGCGTCTCGGCGGTGATACCTATAAGCTCCTCAACGATCGACTGCCAGAGATCCTTTGTGTACACATACATCTGACCTAACATGATTCCTAGGCCACGTTCCGCATTAGGCAGATATGCAGAGGCTATCGTTCCATCGATGCAAATGGTATTCTCAGGCGCAAGACGACCGGTAGCAAGGCCCAGTGAAAGCAGTGCCGGATCGTTATCGTAAGCAATAGGACTACCCCCCATCTCGCGAATAATCATGGAACCTACGCCAGAACCGGCACATGCATCGAAACATAGACCGGGCACAGACGTCCCCCACACATCATGCAGAAGATCACTGATTTTTTCAATTCTGCCAGGTGATAGGTCCTCACGAGCGGGGATAATTTCTTTGCGAAGTATGTTTGCAAAATGGGCACGCATCGCGTCGTCAATTGCAACCCGAGGTTCCTGATACAGATCACCGTCAGCCGCTGCAAAAAGAACAAATTCTTGCTCCGTTGGTTTGCGAAAATTCCACGAAGTTCCCACCCATTCAGTACCCACACGAACTGCAAACAGCACTGGATTTTCCTCATCATCAATCAACATTCGGGCACCATCAGACATTGGCTCGGCCTCACAGATAAGAACACCAGGCTCACCGCAGTTCACGAGCGAGGCATAATCTGGTTCAAGAAATCGGACAGTATGCAAATCTAACATTTCTGCAACCGATTTCATCTTTTCACCCCATCAGATCTTCCGATGGTCAAGCCATACGGAGAGCGGATGATGCCATTCACCAGCGCATCCTCATGCAACCAAACTGTGTCTCCCGCAACGTCTCCAAAAATATTTGCATTGCGTTCGATCCTAACGCTTTTACTAACAACATCACCATGCACCGCAGTGCGCTCACCAATTTTGACGTGATAATTGGCATGGATGCCACCAAAAAGAGTCACATCATTTTTCAGAGATATAGTTTTTGCTTTAATGTTTCCGTGCAAACGGCAGTGAGAACCTATCTCCATAGGAGTAGGGACAGAAAAATAACGGAGATCCATAGTGGTGCGGGGAGGTAGAACAAGCGGTTCAGAATTTGCTTCCGAGATAATGGCATCGACAGCCTTACCAACTTCCACTTCGTTGTCGAGATGGAACATCATCATGACGTAAAGAAGAAGATAGAGGAGAACAGACATCGGGGTTCTGATGTTGATGTCACCGAAGGCCTTGAACTCTTTATCAATGGTGACGTTGTTGCCGATATCAAGGTTGCCTCCTATTGTCAGTTTACCGTGTACCTTAACACCTTCGCCGAGATAGGCATCGCCGTCGCAGACAACGGTCCCATTGATCTCACAGAAGTTGTCAATGCGGAGATCACCTTCGGCAACAACATCACCGATCAATTTGCAAAACTCACAAACAACTACGTCATTGCCGTAGAGACCGTAACTGATGTTGCAGTGGTCACCAACCAAAATATCGCTTTTTGTTTTGAGAATACGTTCCTGTAACTCAGTTTTTTCAGGTAAAATGCATTTTTTGAAGAGATTTGCAGTTTCCATGGCGACAACGGCGGATCCCTCCTTCGTCCCAGTAATGAGAGAAGATGGAACTATACACCTCTCTTTCACATCTTCAGAGAAAAACCTTTCCGCTTCAATCAGAATGTTATCGGGAATAGTTTCTGCGATGAAGACACGTTTCTTACCATCTTCCATTCTTCACCATGTATATCCAGTAGATATATATAATAATCGTTATGTTCCGTACTTATGAGTTTTATTGATGAGATCCAAGAGGATAGGCATCAGATCACCACCACGGATCCGGCAGAGAGCACCAGTCGCACAGGAGATTTCATCATAGGAAGAAACGTAGTCAATTCGCGCACCGTCACCATGAATGATCAGAGGTACAGGATCTGCGCTGTGCTCTTTGAGGGTACATGGAGTCGAGTGGTCACCACAAACAGCAATCATCAATTCCGGAATTTCCATGAGAGGAAGGAGTTCTTTATCAATTTTTTCCAAAAATTCCTTTTTCTCCATTATATTCCCATCATGGCCATATTCATCGATGTTTTTGATATTGAAGAGAACGAAGTCACGCGTTGCGAGCTCTTGCCTGACCAGAGCAACCTGTTCTGCAAGTGATGTATCCAATCTCACAGGAACATGGCGAAGACCAACGGAACTCCCAATGCCAGCGATGAGAGCTGCTGTTGCAACAACACTGCCAGATAGTTCATAGCGTTCCTCAAATGGCTCATAGACACCCATAACACCGCTTCCTCGAATGAGAACGATATTCGCAGGATTCAGGCCTGCAGCCTTCCGAGCAAGGTTGAACGGATGATCTTTAAGAATTTTTGTTGTCTGACGACAAAATTCGTTGCAAATCTCGGCGGTGAACTTGGCAGATGGAGTATCCTCGCTCTCGGGGTAAATGACCTTGGGAGGGAGACCTGTCGTGTTAGGATCATTACTGGAGACCGCAGCAGAGAGGCCTTCACCTCTCAAAGCAAGGGCGGCACGATGACCAATTCCTCGTTTGAACTGAATGGTGACACCATATTTACTGAGATCAACATTATCGCTGATGGCAGCAGAAATCTCAGTGGTGTCAGAAATTCTCCCAGCACGCCGATCAATCACGTTACCTGCTTCGTCGATGGTTGCATAATTTGCGCGGAATCCGATCATACCCGACTCCATCTGAATGCCGCAACCGATGGCTTCAAACGGACCACGACCTGTGTAGTACTGCTGCGGGGGATAACCGAGGAGACTGAGGTGGGATGTGTCGGATCCTGCACGGATTCCAGGAGCGATTGGATCCATGATGCCACAGGTACCTGTTTTTGCAAGTTCATCGAGATTTGGGATCTGCGCTGCCTGCAACGGAGTTTTACCACCTAAACAGTCACACGGACGATCCCCCAGACCGTCGATGATAAGAAGAAGAATTTTGGATGCAGTCATTCCTTGATAAATTGGATGAATAAGACTAAGTGTATTATGCTTTTGAAAAAATTTACAGATAAACAGTAGCGAGGAATGGATTTGAACCATTGGTCTACGGGTTATGAGCCCGTCGGGATCTCCTGACTACCCCACCTCGCTTCTTATAAACGAATTAAAATATACGACATTTTTATTTAAATAAATTCCGATATTCTATTGGAATAACCTCATTAGGTTGATTTTCCCATATTTTGATATGGAAGACGATGAACTAGAACAATTGAAACGGAAACAATTTGAACAGATGGCAACAAAGATGCCCCCCCCAGAGGGATGGCCCGTCGTGCATCTAACAGAGTACAACTTCAATGAGGTGACGTTCGGGTGGTCAAAAGTGGTGATTGATTTCTGGGCTGAATGGTGCGGACCATGCCGGTACTTTAATCAGATTTTTGAGGAAATGTCAATTGAGTTTCCCGAGGTACTGTTTTGCAAATGTGACACCGATCGCAACCATGGGATTGCGACACAACTCGGTGTCACGAATGTTCCGAGGGTGCTGTACGTCACCAATGGAACTGCGGTGCGAGTGCATGTAGGTGCGATGTCTGCGGAGAGGTTCCGTGAGGAATTGAATGTAGTATTCCAAATCCATGACGCTGTTTGAATCGTTTCATCCCAATTTGCAGGAGATCCTGCTATCTGATCTCAAGTGGGACAGGTTGCGACAGGTACAGGAAGAAACCTACCGGGCAGTAATAAGCGGCGCGGACGTGGTGGTGCTTGCACCGACTGCAGGTGGAAAGACGGAGGCAGCATTCATACCGGTGATTGATGCGTTGTTGAAAGCAGGATCATTCGGAATTAGGGCGATCTATCTGTCACCTTTAAAGGCATTGATCAACGATCAGGAAGATCGAATTCGTTCGATGTGCAGACGAGCAGGACTGATGGTAGCATCCCAACACGGTGACGTGGCGTCTTGCGACCGGTGGATATATTCTAGAGAGAAAGAATTGCCGGATCTGTTGCTCACGACGCCCGAATCTCTGGAGGTGTTGCTCAACAATTCATGTTCCAGGGATACACTTTCGTCAGTCATGTTTGTGATTATCGATGAGATTCACGCATTCATGGAAACGGATCGCGGTGTGCATCTCCTGTGTCTTTTAGACCGACTGGAAATGATATCCCCCAGACGACATACTGTTCAACGGGTTGGATTATCGGCTACAATTGGAAATCCAATTGATTTGTTAGAATGGTTGTCGAAACAAGATCGGAAAAAACAGTTAGTGCAGATTCCATCCCCAGCAACTCAGAAGCAATTTTCTTTTGTGGTGGAGGAGGGTTTTTCTGCACAGGTGCGAGAGGTTGCGAGCGCGGTACAAGGAAAAAAGGCACTAGTATTTGTCGATAATCGAAGTTTTGCGGAATGACTGATAAAACCACTCGGCAATCTTGTATCAGATGTGCATGTGCATCATTCATCTGTGTCGGCGGAGGAACGTGCAAAGGCAGAGACGGCCTTCAGCCAGAGCACCCAGACGTGCGTTATCTGCACAAGTACGATGGAACTTGGCATTGATATCGGTGATCTGGATCTGGTGGTGCAATATGGAACGCCTAGATCGGTCGCATCGTTTTTACAACGACTTGGACGTGCAGGCAGACGCAACAAAAATACTAAAATGACGTTTATTCTACAAAATACACGTGATTTACTGATTACAGTGGCAACAATTGAGGCGGCGATGCGGCATGAGATAGAACCACTCACAGCTCCGGTGTATGCATATCATGTGATGATTCAGCAACTGTTCCTTCTGCTGAAAAACCGGTGCAGCGGAATATCGCAAAAGACGATCATTGTATCACTTAAGTCCCTTTCTCCGTTTGCAAGGATTCCCTCTGCAACTATAGCGAGGATGCTTCAGTACCTTGAAGAACAAGGATATATGACCCGCGACGGAGATCTGTACTTTATCGGGTTGCGAGCAGAACAAGAATTTAGAAAATCGAACTGGATTACACTGATATCTGTGATTCACGATACAGGTGAATATCTTGCAGTGTTGCCTGATGGGACAATTGTGGGAACGTTGGATCCGCGATTTGTGAGAAGAGAACCTAACAAGATATTCTCGTTTACAGGCAAAAATTGGCGACTGTTATTCCTCGACGATGTGCATAAACGTGCGCTAGTGGAACAGACGTCTGCCTCCTGCAATATGACAAAACAACCGTTTTGGAGCGACAACGGACTGCAGGAGATGGATGCATCACCCACTGTATGCAAGGCAGTCTGCCAACTTCTTGCTCGAGGAAAGACGTTTCTTCCACTGCCGCGAAATCAACAGATAATGCTTGATGATTTGATCCGAATTTTACCTGATGATTTTATGCCAGGGACGATACATGTCCGTACTGAATCGGATGTCGCCAGCAGGTCTGTAATCGTCGCAACGTTTCTTGGGACTAGGGTGAATATGGTTCTCGCACATCTGTTAAAACGCCGACTTTTCGGTGGAAAATATCGCATGCATTACGATCAATTTGCAATACGCATTTTCGGGTGGGAATCACCGAATGCGGCGGAACATGTCGGTGATCTTCTGCGGGAACTGTCGCAAATGAATGCATCGATGCTCACAGACGAGATGCCGGAATTGCCAAACACGATGTGGAAATTCGGCAAGATGTTACCGCGAGAAATACTTTCTCTTATGGCGATAAACGAGTACTATCGACTGGATTTTGTTCTCGCAAGGATTGCCTCTGTGAAGGTGCGGGAAAATACCTACAGATAGTCGAATGGTATGCATGCCATGGACACTGGAATGTGATCGCGACGACGCAGATACCAGAGAATGTACAATGGAAAAATCGAAAACAGGTTTGCATTGCATATGATCCCTACCCGAAGAAAGAAGGGGCGTGTAATGGCAGAGTTCTGGATCCGACTGTTGCAAAAAGTATACGAAAAATAAGAGTGCGGCACATCGATTCGCGAGGTCTCACCTATCATGGTACAATTCTTGCATCTGTTTTATTTTTTATTAGTATCCGTTTTGGAGCAGAAGAGGATGAACGAGAGAAAAATTACTTCCGCGCAACATAGCATACGCCGAAATCACCCGTTTTAATTCTCTGAAGCGAAAGCAAGAAAAAAATTACCACGATTCCGATGGTCAAAAGCGGTGCAAGCCATATGGGAATTTGCAGGCCGAATCCTTCACCACACATGATAAGACCGAGCGTACAGATAGAGTACATTGCACCATTCTTGAGATAGGCATATTTTCTGATGTTGTCGATATTTCGAATGGTTAGTTCGCGCATGATGATTGCGCCAATACCGTTCCCAATCAGAATCAGCAAGACAAACATGGTAAATGCAAACGCACCGATAATACCATCAATAGAAAATGTTGCGTCAACTACTTCAAGCAGCATCAGTTTGCTCATGTCCGATTTATTTGAAGTTCCAGTTTCAAGTTCCACCGATTTTTTGTCGACGAACAGCCGGAATCCTTGCATTACGAAAAAAATTGCAGAACCACCAACCACAGCCACCGCAAGATGAGTGTTGGTTTGCGCTGTTACGTAGCAGATGACGAACAAAATGATTGCCACAATTGCATAGAACCAGGAACCCAGACGAGACAGGGTACGTTCGCCAGGGACAATGTAGTTCTTCTCTTCGATCATAAGCCAGTGGAGAAAAAGAAACATCATGAAGATACCCCCAGCCAAAAGAAGAAAAGGAGCATTTGTCTCAATTACCGCAACGGCAATGGCATCATCAAAAATGGTTGCAGTCAGCGCACCGATAGGACCAAGTGATGGGAGCGAGAACCAGATGATAAGCCACGGTAAAACACCTCGAATACCAAATACCGCAATAACAACACCCCAGGTTAGAAACCAGCGGCGCGCCCATAACCCCATAGTGGACAAAATATCTGCATTGATGATTGCATTGTCGATACTCGCCACTGTTTCAAATGTGACGAGACCAACCACCACTAAAAC
>JAIRRQ010000018.1 GCA_031255895.1 Methanocalculaceae archaeon | reverse complement strand
TATTCTCTTCGATAAGGACTGATTCTGAAAACTGTGCTGAATCCACTTCAACTTTCTTTTTTCTTGACACCATGCCTAAACAGCCTCTTTTAATACAGATTCAGCAATACCCTTCACATCAACAGGTAAACCAGATGCAGATTTTGCCGGATCAGTTCCATCCTCACCATACTTAAACTGAATAATTTTGCCACCGGTACTGCGAACAGTACCATCGTATGCGACCTTCAAATCCTGTAGAGCGTTAATCATGCGTCGCTGTAGGTAACCTGATTGAGACGTACGGACTGCAGTATCCACAAGACCTTCACGACCACCGATTGCATGAAAAAAAAATTCTGTCGGGGTTAAACCTGATTTGTAGGAATTTCGGACGAAACCATGTGCATCCGAACCCTTATCACCTCGTTTGAAATGGGGCAGAGTACGATCCTCGTATCCACGAACAATGCGTTCACCACGCACTGCCTGCTGACCGATGCAACCAGCCATCTGTGCCATGTTCAGCATGGAACCACGGGCACCGGACACAGCCATCACCACTGCTGAGTTTTCGAATCCAAGGTGACGAGAGGCAATTTCTCCAGTACGGTCACGAGCTTTGCCGAGTTCCTTCATCACCTGCATTTCAAGTGTCTCTTCTTGTGTTCTTCCTGGCATAGGCTCGAGATGTCCCTGTTCGTAAACATTGATGCGTTGGGCTACATCAGCTTCTGCTTTATCGAGAACATCGCGAATTTGCTTGTATTCTTCCTTTCCAAGATCGGTATCGTTGATACCGTAGGAGAAGCCGTTGAACATGATTGCACGAATTGACAGTTTGGTTAAATCATCGATGTACTCGCGAGCACGTTTCATGCCATGTAGACGAATGATGCGATTCAAAATCGCACCATCCATTGCCCCGACAGATTTCTTATCAATCGTCCCGGAAATCAGCTGACCGTCAACTATTTTCACATATGCGTCGTGCGGACAATTAGTATCCTTCGTACAGGGATCGCAGTTTCTGCAGCATGTTGCCTTATAAAACATGTTGACACTGTCCGGTAGAATCATTGAAAATGCCTGTTTATTGCTCCAATAAGGAATATCATCCTCAATTTTTCCAGGTTCGGGCAAATGTTCCATACTCGTGTATTTCAGCAGATACAGAAACTGAGATTTAGTATACCATTTGACCTGATTAGTCAAGAGGAAGATACCGGAGATGTGATCATGCAGACCACCAATAATTGGACCACCAAAACGTGGCGAAAGAATATTTTCCTGCACTGCAACGAGAAGCTCTGCCTCAGCACGAGCCTCTTCTGTCTGCGGGACGTGCAGGTTCATTTCATCACCATCAAAATCTGCGTTGTACGGTGGACAAACAGCAGGATTCAAGCGAAATGTTCTGCCGTTCATCACTTTGATGCGATGAGACATGATGGACATCCTATGCAAGGATGGTTGACGATTGAATAGCACAATATCATCATCGCGAAGTTGGCGATCGATTTTCCACCCCGATTCAACCATCTCTGCGACTGTATCACAATTACCGTCAGGACCTGAAATCAAGCGAATGCGACGACCATCAGGACGACTGACATAATTTGCACCGCACGGATCACGGAGTGTTGGGCGGTTCGGACCGATCCGGATCATGGATCTGATGTCTTCGATGTTCTGTTTAGTCACGCGAACCGGAACAGACATCTCATTTGCGATTGCAAGCGGGACGCCAACCTCACCAATTGAGAGATTCGGATCAGGCGAGATAACTGTACGCGAGGAAAAGTTGACACGTTTCCCAGAAAGTGAACCACGGAACCGACCATCCTTTCCTTTCAACCTCTGGGAAAGTGTTTTTAAGGGGCGGCCCGAACGATGACGGGCAGGCGGACATCCAGCAACTTCATTGTCGAGATATGTGGTAACATGGTACTGCAGAAGTTCCCACAGATCTTCGATGATGAGTTGCGGGGCACCCGCGTCTTGATTTTCCTTGAATCGCTGATTAATACGGATAATATCCACTAACTTATGAGTCAGATCATCTTCTGATCTCTGACCATTCTCCAGAATAATCGACGGACGGACAGTTACCGGTGGCACAGGAAGGACGGTAAGAATCGTCCATTCAGGCCGAGCAACGGTTGGATCGATACCGAGCAACCGAAGATCGTCGTCGGGAATCTTCTCCAATCGTTCGCGAATGTCTGCGGAGGTAAGTTTGTGTTCGGTCTTGTGAATTTTTCCGTTCTCACCGCTTTCAGTGACGACCTCAACGAAGCTTGTTGGTTTTTCGAAGTTGATTTTGAACTGTTGATCGCCACAATATGGACAAATGCGTTCCTTCTTAATATCCTTTTCACCGATTGTTTCAGCCGAGTAGGGATCATCTTCGAGTGCACTGAAACGCTCGATTTCATCTTTATCAAGAAGAAGTCTACCACACTCACGGCAGGTCACACGTAGAAGTTTTCTGATGAGTCTCGTGTATCCTACATGAATCACCGGTTTTGCGAGATCAATGTGACCGAAATGACCAGGACAGTCTCCCTGCTTCTGACCGCAGGTTTTGCAACGGAGACCAGGATCAATAACTCCAAGGCTCGGATCCATCAAACCCTTCGGGTACGGAAAACCATCATCATCGTAGGTGTCAGGCCAAATGACTTTGCAGACACTCATGTCACGAATCGATTTTGGGGAGAGGAGACCGAATTCAATTTTTCCAATTCTCTTTGGGCTGGTCATGCTACACCATATCTTCCAATTTTAGTCTGGGCGCAATACCCATACTCTTCATCTCGTCAAGTAGCAGTTTGAACGCATAACTCATTTCTACTTCGTATATGTCAGTTTCAGCACCGCAGGCAAGACAACGAGTAGTTTTCTGCTTCGCGTCATACATTGCAACCATACCACAGCGGGCACAAACATACTGCTTGACAGCATCAGACTCATCAAGCAAACGCTCCTTTAATGCCATTGCGGCACCATGCCCAATCATCACGTCACGTTCCATTTCTCCAAAACGAAGACCTCCTTCACGGGCACGTCCTTCGGTCGGCTGACGGGTTAAGACCTGCACTGGTCCGCGAGATCGTGCGTGCATCTTGGTGGACACCATGTGGTACAATTTTTGGTAGTAGATGACGCCGATGTAAATATCTGCCTGGAATCTACGGCCAGTAATACCATCATACATAACTTCACGACCAGTGTGGGCAAATCCAGCCTTGGTTATCTCGTGGCGGAGCACCTGTTCACGAGTGAACGTGTTGTTTACAATATCCTTACCAATTTCTTTGTCATCAGGCAATCGTTGTCGTGCAAATGGGCTATCGAATATCTGTTGAACTGGTTTTCTGCGGAACGATGTTGCATCAATACGAGTGCCCATCAGAGAACCTGTCTTTCCACCTATCATTTCCAACATGTGCCCTATAGTCATACGAGATGGAACCGCGTGTGGATTGATAACAAGATCAGGGGCAATTCCTGCCTCAGTGAATGGCATGTTTTCCTGCAGAGTAATCAAACCACAGACGCCTTTCTGACCATGGCGGGATGCAAACTTGTCGCCGATCTCTGGTATTCGGAGATCACGGGTTCGAACCTTGACGAGACGCGATGAGTTCTCGGATTCGGTCACAATCACGGTGTCCACAATGCCAGTTTCGTTGCTGCGCATTGTAATAGAGGTATCACGGCGTTTTTCAACAGCAATCAGTTCACCGGTTGGTTCTTCGAGGAAACGAGGCGGAGATGTCTTGCCAATCAGAACATCTTTTTCTAGCACACGAGTCTCTGGGTTGATAATACCGTCAGTATCGAGATTAGCGTAGGAACCAGGGCCATGGGAACCCTGAACATCATCGTCAGGAACTTCGATTCTATCAACCTGCCCTCCCGGGTAGCGACGCTCTTCTCCTTCATAAGTTCTGAAAAAGTGGGATCTACCAAGACCACGTTCAACCGAGGCTTTGTTGAAGATGAGTGCATCTTCGATATTATATCCTTCGTAGGAAACGATTGCTACACAAAAGTTTTGTCCCTGTGGACGGTTGTCGGAACCAATCAGCTCGGCTGCCTGTGTGTGTACCATCGGGATCTGTGCATAATGCAGCATGTGACCACGGGTATCTGGGCGCAATTTCATACTGGACTGGGCGAATCCAAGTGCTTGTTTAATCATACCAGCACCCATAGTGACACGTGGAGATGCGTTGTGTTCCGGAAACGGAACATGGGCTGCTCCGATGCCAAGGATAAGCGACGGATCGATCTCAAGATGTGTGTGTTCGGAGGTCAAATCGTCTTCATAAACAGCGATGTAAAGATCATCTTCTTCCTCCGCATCGATGAATTCAATCTTACCCTGATGAACGAGCGAAAAAAATTCATATTCACCAGATTTAACCATGTCAATGTCTTCAGGAGTGACAGTAGGAACACCATTTTCCACCACTATTAATGGACGGCGGGCACGCCCACGATCGGTATTGATAACGATCTCATTAGAGTAGTCTTTGTAGGAAATATTGATTTCAGTCGGAATTTTACCATTTCTGCGCATTTGACGGAAATTTTTAGTGAACCATTCCGCATCGTCAACTTTACCAAACAATGCACCATCAACGAATATTCTTGCCATTTTCTTTTCCATTTATTCGCTCCGAATCGGTTCAATATCCATACTGCGGATGATATGCAGCATCTCTTCTTCGTCCTCGATCCCTCTGCTAATCTCAACAAGTTGTGCGAAATTCTTCACCAGACCGCAATTCGGTCCTTCCGGCGTTTCAGACGGACAGATTCTTCCCCACTGGGTAGGATGCAGATCACGGGCCTCAAAGTGAGGCTGGGATCTTGACAATGGAGATATAACGCGACGCAAGTGAGAAATGACAGACATATGGTCCACACGATCCATTAGCTGGGAGACACCCGTTCTACCGCCGACCCAGTTTCCAGTTGCAAGTGGGTGAATTAACCGTTCAGTTAATACATCTGCGCGGACAACAGTTCCGATGGCAAGCTCTCTGTGGCGCATGCTCGCACGTTCAAGCTGGTATTTAACATCGCGTGCAAGCCTGTTTAAAGAAATGCGAAAGAGATCTTCCATTAAATCTCCCGCTAGTTTCAGGCGTTTGTTGGAATAGTGATCCTTGTCATCGATTCTCCTCTTGTTTAAAGCGAGATCAAAGCATGCTTCTGCCATTCTACCGAGGAATTCTGCCTTTGCAACGCGAACATCTTTTGCGTACAGCTCGTAATTCTCATCACCAGGTTTTAAATAAGATGGAATGAGGTAGTTTAAGTGCGGCAGTAGATAACTATCGAGAACAAACTCGGCACGCTTTCTCTGATAATCCTTGGTCTGGTTCGGTGCAAGTTTTTTGCCGACATACATGATACCTTCATCAGATGTTGCACACTCAGATACCTCAAGGTTCTGCATCATGTAGGTTAAGACATCTTCAGAAAGAGAGACCGCAGACACAATCTCTTCATCGGTCTCAAGACCTAGGGCACGCATTAAGTCTGCAAAGCGTAGATGACCAGCAACAGACGGAAAACTAACATCGAGGAGATTTTTTTTATTTTTCTCGACAACGACAAGGGCACGATATCCACGGAATTGTGAAAAAACCTTTGATACGTGAATTTGTTCATTATACCGCTCGGTGTACTCGGTCATGATCTTGTTGGAAGCAAGATCTTCAAGCGTCATTAACACACGTTCAGTTCCGTTTACGATGAAATATCCACCCGGATCACTCGGATCCTCACCCTGTTCGGTCCTCTCTACTTTTGTAAGCCCGCAGAGATTACATATCTTGGATCCGATCATGACTGGAAGTTGGCCAATCGTTGTTTCTTGTGGCTCAAATTCTTTGTCTCCCTGATGCAGAGTCATAGTGAGAATCATCGGAGCTGCATAAGTAAGATTACGCAAACGTGCTTCGGTTGGGAATAATTTGCTCTGTGATCCGTCAGCTTCACGAACTATCGGTTTTTCTACTCTGAGTTCTCCGAGTTCAACCCATACAGGCTCCTGGTTCTTTCCCCGATTTACGATCTCCGTCTCAACGATGCGTTGTTCGTTAACGACCTTCTGGAGATTGTACTCCACAAAACTGTTGAACGAGTCAAGTTGATGGCGGGCAACATGCTCCTGGGAGAAGTACGCCCCGGAAAGTACACTTCTGTCAATCAAATATATCCACTCTGGTTATTTTTTCGGTCGTCTGACAACGAGACGATAGGAAGTAGCTTCACCCGCTGTCTGGCTCTTGCGCGTGATGCAGATGATCATGCCAGGTTTTGCTCCGCAAGCTTTGACGGCAGGATCGTCATGATACATTTTTGGAAGGTGCTCTTCGGTAATATCATAGTCGGCAAGAAGTTTTGCAACTTCTTCCGGAGTCATAATCTGGTGATCAGGAACCATCTCATGGAATAATACGTTTAATCGTGTCATAGAGCTCCTAATTTAAGATTTTGATAGATGCGGATGTCTGTGCTTGTATTCAGAGTTCTCACCACAGTAAAAGTCTCAGAGTTTTTTGATGACGCATGTTCTGATGTCCAACGGAAGCGCCAATGCACGCTGCCGAAAAGTAAATAGGATTGATCAATTGATTCCAATGATCTCCTAAAAACCCATGACGACGTGCAAACGGGCCAGGAGGGAGTTGAACCCCCGACCTGCGGATTAAAAGTCCGACGATCTGCCTGACTGATCTACTGGCCCATGTGATCCTCTGGAAGGTAGCATTATCATTTGGATTGAAAAATATATATATTTGTCTATTAATCTATGCGATACTAATTCCACACATCCTAGAGAGATAGATATTTCACACACACGACCATCCCTGATCACACATTCGCGTTAAATAAATTGCAAATTCGCAAATAGTAAAGTGTGTGTCTGTCGGGTTCATTGCGAGGCACACGATCACTAGAACTTGGATGAACCCCAATCTTTATATTAATAACTCATCTCAACAATTATATTGATGATGTTGCCATAGTTAAAGTGCATGGCGAGGGAAATCTTTCAAGCAGGATAATAGATATGATTCGAAATTGCGAACCATTTGCCAACATTCGTTCAGTTATCACTAAGAGCTGTAATGCGATTACAATTGCAATTTATGTGTTGATCACGATCCTTCTAGTAGTGATAGCGCTGATGGGCGTTGCGGAAACAGTAACGTTGATAATGACGGCGCTGCAGAATCCAACGCAACAGGCTTTATCAAATGTTCTGCAAGCAATTCTTTTGATCATTGTAATCGCAACCCTGATAGACATGGTTGCGTCTTACGTCCAAGCAGGACGAATTTTAGTCAGACCAATTCTAATTGCGGGGATTACAACGATGGTTCGGCGGTTACTGATAAGTGATCTGACGTTTGTCGAAATTATCGGGACAACTATCGTGATCCTCGGACTAACGATTGCGATGGTGTATGGGAGCCGCGACAAGATGGAGATGGTAGAACATCTAAATGATGTGAAGCAGTCAGAGATCCAATGATCCATATTATATTCATCAGTGTCAAAGTAAAAGCTAATAAGGAACACACATCCTAAATGTATGATGCTTCATCTCAAAGGAAGGAGGAGAGCACAAAGGGGGCCGTAGGGTAGCCTGGAATCCTAGGAGACTGGGGGTCTTCTGACTCGCGTTCAAATCGCGGCGGCCCCATATGGTTTTTCGTGTTTTAAAAACGATGTCATGAGATTTGCATCGGAATACGGAACGTATCTACCCTCAGGGATTATTGCAAAGGCGAAGATACAGGAACGGATGTGATCGATACTGTCGAAAGGACATGATCACATTTTTGCGGTTGGTATCAAAAATTCGGTGAATCAAAATGGAGAGGAGGAAACGGATCATGATGAAATTAAAACGAATATCATAGACCATTTCCACGATATGTTTAAGTACAATCCCGCACTGGATGATGTGAAAAGAACTTTTGTATTTTCAAACTAAATAATGTACCATATCGACAGTTGTGACGAAGAAACGTTTGATAAACTGTTGTGTGTGGAATTTACAGATATAACTGGGACACAATCATTGTGACAAAAAATCTGCACCCGGATGAAACAGATGAGTATCATGCAAGATTGTCCGTGCCCAAATTAGTATCCCCAGAAAATTATCTTCGTGATGCAAGATGTGACACTGATCATTTCGAAATGTCTCGCAAATAATGAATGAGTATATGATGATATGTCATCGATCGTAAGGTTGCGTGCCTCTTGTGATGGTGAAATGTGAGCCTGTTGTGCTGTGAGAGAGTGGAAAAATGCGATTTTGACGCAATATGGAAGTGTTAGTGAGTGGTGTGAATCAATTTCCAAAGGCAGGATAGATTCATTATCTGAGGAGGATAACATATGTAAAAGTTCATTCGGGAGGCACAACGAGCTGATCGGATGACTGTTGCACTGGAAACACAGTGCAATTCCTGCGGGAAGATTCGAATTTTATGGGGGCCACCTCCCCTGGTGCCGAAT
This sequence comes from Methanocalculaceae archaeon, assembly GCA_031255895.1. Lineage (GTDB taxonomy): Archaea > Halobacteriota > Methanomicrobia > Methanomicrobiales > Methanocorpusculaceae > Methanocorpusculum. Next base: position 6,989 of record JAIRRQ010000018.1, on the reverse strand, counting down.
CGGAGTGCAGAAATACCACAAAAACAGGTGAATCTAAAATGGATTTTAACTTATCACTGAGAAGAGCAATCAAAACCGGTAAGGTCGTTTTAGGACAAAACAGCGTTGAAAAAATTGTTGCAGAGAACAAAGCAGAGCTCATCATCGTTGCAAAGAATGTACCGACAAAGGTCCAGAGAATGATTGCTGCAGTGGAAAACCTCCCACTCTATGAATTCAACGGCAGTTCCCGTCAGCTCGGCAAAGAGTGCGGTCGCGATCACATGATCAGTGTCCTTGCAATCGTTGACGCAGGTGAATCTGACATTTTAAGCCTGAAGAGAGCATAATATGAGTGAAATAACAATTTCCGAAGATGCAATGCACATGATCGCACAGTTCGAAAACCTGACAGGTGCTGGTGCACGCGACTGTGTGGTTGATGATAAATTCGGCCGTATTCTTTTCGTTGTCAATCCAGGAGAGATGGGACTTGCAATCGGAAAAAAAGGTGCAAGCATTAAGAAAGCATCCGACGCTTTTGGCAAGAAAGTAGAGGTTGTTGAGTATAATCCCGACAAAATTCAGTTCATCCGCAACTGTTTCCTGCCGGTGCAGGTTATGACCGTCACGTTCGAAGAGGACGAAGAGGACGAGATCGCATACGTTGAGGTCCGTGATGATGATCGCGGCCTTGCAATCGGTAAAGAAGGCAGAAATATCATCAAAGCAAAAAAACTCGTGTTTCGCCAGTTTGATGTCAACAATGTTGAGCTCACGCAAAACGAGGAAGAGGATACAGACAAATTCGACAAAAACGAACTGTAAATTGAATATGTTGTTTTTACGTGTACTCAGTCAGTATATGAAATCTCCATTTCAGCGCACCATCCAAGTGATATTAAGGACGAGGGCGTCGCGGGTATCACCGCGTTTGAATGTGCTAATCAACTAGTACACCCATTCATGGGGAACAACCGCGTACAGTGCAACCAAGGTAGAACGGGTGATCTCCATGATAACCAAACCAAAGAAATTGAGGATCAAATCGCAAATATCGTCGAATTTTGCCTTTTCAAGATTAAGCATCAGATAGCACTGATCTTTTGCAGCAATCACATTTTTGAAAACTAGTAGAAGGTTCTCGATCCATTTCTGTTTATCACGAAGTGTATCACTATTTTCAATGACGTTCGTGACACTGAAAAGAAGCTCTTCAACAATTCTGAGTTTATTAATCTCAAGTAGTAGTACCAAACAATATCAAATATACGATTGCATCAGTGACATCGAGCTCTGGTGAGATTCACATGCACCATTAATCTCAATGATGGTGACATCAACTCCTGGCATATGAAAAATACTATTTGTAGATACTGAAAAACCCAGCTATCACCCACACACCGTTGAGATCTTGCGACCGACGATTTCTCAGACACAACAAAAACCAAACGAATATATCCAAATTCGAGATCAAGGAAGGGCTCAACATCCGAACTGCACTCAGCGATCATGTCGACACCAATGATACCAATGTCAGCAATATTTTTGGAGACGTATTCTGGAAAGTCAATCGATCAAACGGAGGGTACTTCTATTTGTGGATCAACAGATTCTGCGATCAACTCATGAGATGCGAGCGTCTAATTTGTTCATCAGATCGTCAACAGACACAGCTATCCATCCCTTGTTCGGGATGAGTAGCATAATTTTGATTGGATCTGATATATTTTAGAAAGTTTTCAATTTGCCGTCGATGACGAGGCGAGTGATGTCCGAGATATTTTCGAGACGATGATTAACAATTTCTTCAACATCAGATTGATATTCTTTGAAATCGTACCCGCGTTTGGTGATGCATTGAATGCTTGCAACCAGCGGATAATCAATGGGATGACCAATCTGAGAGAGAAGTCTAACATATATCTCTTCGATGCCATCAACCTTCTGACAAGATTCACGTGCGATTTCCGTTGCGAGAAGGTTGTAAACTTTACCTATGTGGTTAATCGGATTTTTGCCGGAGGTTGCTTCCATGGACATAGGTCTGTTGGGAGTGATAAGCCCGTTGCAACGGTTACCGCGTCCAACGGATCCATCATCTCCCATTTCTGCAGAGGTTCCGTTGACAGTGAGGAAGATAGAGGTAGTCTTCTTCCTGATAACGTCTGCAGTGTTGATCTCGATTTTGACTTTGCGATCAGTGTATTTCTTAGCAACTTTGATGAAGGATTCCTCCATTTCTCCCTTCATTTCGACATAGTCATTGATGTCTGAGCAGTATCGATCAATCATTGCCGCTGCGACAGTAATAGTGATAGTGTTTATTTCACGCAACCCCATAAATTTGATATCATAACCAAGCATTGGATTTTTGGGGCGGAATTCATTTGCGATGTAGGCATCAAGTCCAAGAATTATCTGTTCTACCTGGGAAAAGGGTGCATGACCGACACCGAACGAGGTGTCGTTCGCTCGTGGAACGGAGGTATGACCTTTTTTGGTATTGAAGACATCACATAAATCGGTGGAACCTGAACCCATTCGGCAATCGACAATGATGTCGCGATCCATATCAAAGACAGGGATAGTGGTTTTCAGGTACTCGCGTGCTGCATTGACAGCAATTGCGTCGGTTGCAAATATTTTATCACCAAATTTCCGGGTCGCACGACCTGTGAGGAGGAAATAAATCGGTTTGATAATCTTTCCCCCACCAAATGCAGGCGCAGATTCTCCTGCAACAACTTCACCCTGATCAGTATTGTGGTGGAGAACCCCTCCGTCACATTCTGCCATATATTCTCTGCAGAGTGCATGTGAAACGGCTTCTGCGACACCATCAGCAAGACTGTCTGGATGACCGATACATTTACGCTCAACAAGTTCGACTTTCTGTTTTTCAATCGGAGTCTGAGAGAGATGCTTAACGCTGATATTTCTCTTCACTTTTTAATCACTTCCCAATTATCTGATGTTTGAATATAAAAGAATTATCATTAAAAATCTCTTGATTTTTATACAGAACATACGTGATATGAATAATTAAGAGAGACTTGAAAGAAAACAGAACTTCAAATCAGGATGAAAATATTTGAAAAATATTTTCGGAACGAAGAAGTTACGTTATTACAGTCTTAATTTAGAAATAACCACATCATCACAATTTAATATCAATCATCCACCGATTTCATGTTCGGAAAAAGTAATCCGATGATCTCATACTTACTCGAAAGCAATTTTCAGAATGCACGTTCCAAATGGAAAAAAAGAGAAAGAAATCTATCCTCACCTGGATCCGAGATGATGGTTAACGAAGAGCAGTAATTCAGAAGATATGCTATTTTTCAAACATGTCAACGATGTTTTTGTGACTTCATTTCTCTCAACTCTCAATATATTCGACGATGAATCACTGGAATTCGGGACGAACGCGTAGCTCGACTCAACGACTCTGATCTCCATCATTTTGTTGATCATTGCGACAACTTTGATTTCGTGACCGCAAAGATCCTTGGAGATCTCAAGAAAGACCTCTGCATCGATAATCAGTTTTTCGATTGCGTAGAACTTGACACTGATTCCGCTGCGAGCAAAATAATCATGGAACTTGGCACGTGCACGTGAAACAACGCTATAACACAGTTCCATTTCATTGTATTCGCATCTGTGGAAAACTGTAGATATTGATACACAGAGTACATCTCTACATTTATCCGCTTTAAAATGACATCAGATATGCATGATATTTATATTGGCACCATAATTATTCAAATTTCATGCAAAAATAGTTCACTCTGGCACTGAATATAACTATATGTTGCATGAAAATATATTAGTGATGTTGGGGAAAATGGTTTTTTTTTGCCAATGGTATTATTGATGAGGAGGGTGACTTCATGAATTATTTTTCCAAAAAAAATAATTTTCCAAATGTGAAAAAAGAAACGGTTCGAAAAACAACCTTATTGTTTCATCGTGACGACAGTAATACCTGCATCTTTGAGTGCAGCCTTCAACTGCACATCCTGGACAGACCCAAGCTGCGGGTCTGCGATGACAACATTGTTACCTGCCTCGCTGCGATCACTGATCCATTGCACGAAGCTGGCCCAATTGTTTGCCGGAGAATTCATGCTTGCGACAAGTCCAGAGCCTTCGAGCTGAATCGGAGCAAGGATTTTCAAGGTAACTACACCTGTGCTTTTATCGATTGCGCTGATATACGGCGAAGTTCCGGCAATAGCATATTGGATGGAATTCTGTGAAAGAAGAGTCATCAACTGTGATCCACCGGAACCTTCAATGAATTTGACATCAGCGATTTTTTCTCCGTTGATGAACAATTCCGCTTCTGAGATCTTTCCAGTCTTATCTATGGTCGGTTTGAGATAGGAATTGCAAGTATCCTTGAAATATTGCCAATCCTTCAGTAGAACAAACAGCGGGGCATCATGATCGCTCGAAAGATAGCCAATTGAGATAGGATTTGTTACTGGTGCAGGTGTGGTAAGCTTACCTGCCGCAATTTGGGAAATTGCAGCCTCATAAGGACAAAAATCATAGAGTAAATCGTTGGACTCCTCTGCAGAGGAGGAGGCGAGTTTACCGATGATCAAATTCAGTTCACGTTGAAACTTGATGAACTCCTCGTTGCTTGCAAGCCACGCATCAGTGATTTCGCTTGAGAACATGATTGTTGGAATCGAGGCATTCATAACGTCAACGGAGTTGATCGTGATGTTACCGTAAACCATGTCCTGTTTAGAGAACAGCCAGTCTGCAATAAATTCTGCTGATTTTTTGGGATAATCGTTGATGTACTTGTTGCCTAAGATCATCAGAGTAACGATGCTAGTTGTGAGATCTGTATTCTTCAATGCCTCGAAATTCGCACCAATGGCACAACAGGTGTGTTGCCCCCACATTCCGGCGGGAGGAAGATCCTGACAATAGGATATAACTTTTCCGATACCTCCTTCAATGCCAACAGCGATGAACGGTTGCCAGATAATATATCCGTCAATTTTCCCGGTTGCAAGAAGGCCAGGCATGGTACCAGCTCCGGTGTAGAGAATCTCCACGATTGGAGTCTTGTCAGTGTTTATCGGCTCAGATATGCACCCGACAACAAAAACTATTGCAACACACACAACAAGAAGACCGACAGCCGCGAACTGATGTTTTCTGTTCATACATCCCAGTATGCTGACAACAGTATTTAACTCATCGTAAAGTGTGAGATACATTCTGAGGACTTATTTGTAACATTTGCATTACAAATGATGACAATAGGTCATGGTTTATATGACATTAGATAGTATATTTTCACTAAAATATCGCGTTTTGCAATTCATCTTCACGATCTTCAGGTGTATCAATGGTTTTACTTAATGTAGTCACAAGACAAATACCATTCCAAGATTATGCAGATATTAATACTCAATCTGGGGATAATTAATCAGACCGTTATGGTAATGACTTCAGAGCGTGCGGGGAGATATGCAATCTGTCGAGAAAATATGAGAAAAAGGGAACTTTTATCGAATTTGCGATGACAAACATCCGAACAAAAAAACACTATCACTTTCCTTGCGGAGAATCCACATCAAAAAATTCTCGGAATGATAGTACCATATTGACGAAATTTGCGGCTATACGCGACATCTGTGAGGACAATCAACATTCACTTGACGGTGGCGAAATAGTGAATCCACAGAACAGTACTGAAAACAAAAAAATAACCCACGAATGCACAAATCGCGTAATAGGAGGCTGTAATCATCACGGGATTTAAGTGGCGAACGGGCAAGGTGGAACACATTTCGATGAAAGGTGATGAAACGGTGTTTTACCGATTACTAAATAGAGATACTACAACGATGATGACTCTAGTGTATCTGTTTTCTTCTGTCGGAAGACGGGTCATTTCAATTCCCGAAATACGGAGTGTTGTTTTACCGAAAACATTCAGCAACAATTCATCGAATCCACTTAATGTGATGATGAAGCGCTCGTACGGATGTTTGCTGAAAACGCCGGCGTGGAATACTATGATTGTGAACGATACATTTTCGGTTCAAAAAATAGAGAGAGTTAAGCTGTTGAAAAATGATGTAAAGGAATACATGGAATTTTCAAAAAATGAAAAAATTCATTCAACCATTAAACATTACATTTCGATGTGTCCAGATATTGGAGAAGAGAGACAGACAAATGTTGACCACGTCAATGGGGAGACAATGTACCTCGGCAAAAAGTCAAATTCACCTAAGTTGCAACCCCATATTATCATGAATCTAGCACACTCTAAAATGAGGTTGCGATGACCAAGGTTGTACGTTCGGCAATGATCCTCGCGGGTGGTGAAGCGAAACGGGTGGATGGGCGCGAAAAATATTTCTTCTTTTACAAGGGATGTTCATTCATATCTCGACTGGTAGCGACTTTTTCGGAGATCTGCGATGAAATTTTGATTGTGGCGAAGAATCAGGAACAGGCATCGCATTTCAGTGGATTGCCTGCACGATGTACGTGGGATAAAAAGCGAGGATTAGGTCCTATCGGTGGTATTTCATCAGGTATTGAAGAAGTGAAGGGAAAGTTTGTGTTTATCGCTGCCTGTGATATGCCAACGATTCATCGCTCGATTGTAATGCATCTATTTGATCATATCGGCGAGTATGATGCAATCATTCCTGAATGGGAAAATACAGATATTGAACCGCTACATGCAGTGTATCGCGTTTCTGCGGTGCAGCGGTACGTAGAGAAACATGATTCACTGTCACTTCGAGATATGGTGAACACAATGCACACGCTTCGGACGAGTTCTGAGGAATTACGGCAATTTGATCCGAATCTTGAGACATTTCAGAACATCAATACCCTGGATGAATTGCAGGCACTTGGCCCGGATGCGACGTATTTGGAAAAAGATCAGGGTAACAACGAATAATTTTTTTCAAATTATGCGAATATATTTTGACACATCCTGTTTTATCCACATA
>JAIRRQ010000109.1 GCA_031255895.1 Methanocalculaceae archaeon | reverse complement strand
AATGGAAATAAATATTATCTTCGCAAAACATGAGGGGTCGTGGCCTAGTCCGGAATGGCGACGGGCTCCAGCGGTCTTAGCGTATGATGAACAATCGGGTCTACTGATTAATAGATGATGACCCGTTGGAACGCTGATGCAGATAGTATTCTGCTTCTCCACATCCACACACACATCATGTTCGCTTGTCGGAGAGACCCGTCGATCGTGAGTTCAAATCTCACCGACCCCACGTTTTCTAAAAAACAAAGAAAATCTCTCAGATCTTCTGATTTTGATTCTCTCAGTACTGGGTATTATTGTTATCTCTTGTTTTATTGTTTGATATTTCCTTGATTTTTCAGATACAACGCCGAATCAGGCAATGATCTGGGAAAATCTCTCTCTTCATAATCGCACTGAATAATTCTATGATATGTCTGACACTGATCTTTTCAACAGCCAAAATGACAGCTTGTGGTCGCCAACCTCGATCCATTCGCCGAGATCATCCATAGTGTGATGGTGTGCTGCTTGTATGTCATTTCCGTTCCGATCAAGTGGAACCAAACACCATGGGTACACGAATGCTTACGACATCCTTGTTTTTTGAGACGTTATTTGTTCTATTCTAATGAATCACGGTGGCAGGATGGTGTATGTGCCAGTCATGCCACGGATCCGATAACTGAGTAACTTTATCTGATGTACATAGAATCTGTTGATGATAGTTGATTTATCGGCAGTCTTGTTCTGTTTCTTCCTAATTTTTTGGAAGAAGTATTGTGTAGTTATGCAGTCTTCTCAAAGATCATTACCGTATATCCTCCCCCCTCATCCTCCATTCGACTCATTTCCACAAATTCGAGATGTTCTAGACGTTCTGCAAAACTATCAGGTGTATTATTTCCGGAGGTGTATACTGCTGAGATGATAGTGGAGACGTTATTTTTCAAAAATTCTGCTTCGTTCAATATTACATCAAACTCACTGCCGATGATGTTCATTACGAGCGTAACATTTCCGGCAAAATTTGCATCGGTGGCGATCTGTTGAACAGTCGTCGCTGGGATGGTTATGGTTTTTACAAATGCTGATTCTTCGATGATGCGGTTTTTTATAATGGTGGAACTTGCGGATATGGTGACGTTTTGCGTTCCGTATGCCACAGCTTTTGGTACAATGGTGTACCCTGAAAGGTTGTAGGATCTCGTTTTTTCTAGTGATAACTGGAGATACGGGTTCGGTTCAACTGCCATATGTTGGGTTGGAATGACAAGTCGATCATTGATGTAGGTTGAGAGTATTCCCACTCCCGCACCTAATTCAATTACTGGATGTGTGGGAATCAACCAGCCATCAACACCGTTTACCAGTTCTCGGTCAAAACTGTTCGGATCGAGAAGCAGGTTCCAGATAAAGCTTGCATCCACATGGTTTGGATCTATAAATATTAGATTTTCCCGGATCATGGCTTGATTTGGCGTTGGATCGGTGATTCCAACACACCCGACAGAGAGAGTTGTTGCAATGCAGATGAGGGTGAGCATTGTAGTAAGCCGGATTGCTTCATCTGAGATCTCCATGATCTTCATGGTTATGTTTCTTGATGTTGAGATATTTGTAATTGTTGTCGCTGAAAAATTACTCGAGGTACATGGATATCTTTTCGAGTATCTCGTCCATAAGTTGTTTTGCTTCAACAGAATTTTTGGATTCGGTGTAAATGCGGATGAAGGGTTCGGTGCCAGATGGTCGGATGAGTGCCCATGCATCGTTGCGGGTGATGCGGATGCCATCACGGGAATCGGTAGGACAGCCTTCGAAATACTCTTTCATGCACACGATGATTTCCGCAGTGCGTTTGGTTTTGCATTTTTCCTGATACATGGTAAAGGCTGGAAGTTCCGCTATCAGTGCAGAGAGTGGCTTGTTTTTTTCGGTAATGAGATTGAGCATGGTTGCGGCACTCATACCGCCGTCACGACAGAACAGGTGGGCAGGATAAATGATACCTCCGTTTCCTTCTCCACCAAGGATGACAGATTGCCCAGCTTCCATGAGGTTGCGCATGGCACGGGCTGTGTAGATGCTGCCGACAGAGGTATAGCTTGTTGTACATCCATACCGTGCAGCGATTGTCTCAACGACACAGGAGGTGCTGATGGGTGTGACGACAACACTCCCTGGATGATCGCGGCAGAAATGGGAGGCAATAAGGCCAAATGTAGCGTTACCGTCTATGAATGTTCCCTGTTCGTCGACAAAAATGGCACGATCTGCATCACCATCGTGGGCGACGCCGAATGCTGCGTTAGTTTCGACGATTTTTGCGGAAAGGGAGGCAAGTCCTTCTGCGGTTGGTTCGGGAGGACGCCCCGGGAAAGCTCCGTCGAAAGTTTCGTTGATGACGTGAACGGTCGCTCCAAGCCTTCGGAGAATTTCGGGGGTTGTCGCGGCTGCAGGTCCATTTCCAGGATCAACGACGATGGTGGTACCGCTGCCGCAGTTTTTGGAGAACTGTCCAACGATTGCATTGATATAGAGTTCACGTGCATCTGGTTCAAATGACACGCTGCCGATGTTGTTCCAGGAGGTGGTGACAAATTTTTGGTGAATCATGGTTTGTTCGAGCTGGATAGTTCGTTCATCTCCCATTTCGGTTCCGTCTGCTTCGATGATTTTGATACCATTGTACTCTGGTGGATTATGAGATGCGGTGATCATGATGCCACCGTCGAGGCAGTGATCAAGTACGAGGTACTGAAGGCATGGAGTTGGAACGATATCAAAGTCGATGACGTTGCAACCGCAGGAAAGAAAACCAGCACGAACTGCAGCAACGAGGGCAGGACCGGATGTTCGTGTGTCGCGACCTAGACCTATGGTTTTTTTTGGGCCAAGCATGGTACCGAATGCTTCTGCGATCTCTAAGGCAAGCCTTGGCGTCATGTCCACGCCGATTACACCGCGAATGCCGTTAGTGCCGAAATACTGTTTTTCGAATTTCGTGGGTTCCATAGTAAATATTTCTGTGTGATTGTGTTGGTGAGATGAGGGATTATAAATGTCGATAAGAGGGAGAACAGAATCTCATTTGTTGTCGTTTTTCGAGCAGGATCCTTTGCGAATATTGAGGAGATTGTTTGCTGATTCTCCGAGTTTTCGCATGATTTCGGTGATTCTGTCTTCGATATCAAGTTCATTGTCGATGGAAAGGGAGGTTCCTTCAATTTCCAAGAGGAAGCGGGCGATTTCACTGGACTCAAAGAAGATATCATCGAGCTCGTCGAGTGCAAAAAATCCGCACATGGCTCCGTAAAAAAAGGTTGCTCCTGATTTTCTGACTTTTTGTTTGAATGCATTTCGTGCTTGGTTGACGGCCTGTGGGCTGTAAGACTCTTCCATGAATGGTACAAGTTCAGGGAGGTGCTGACCGATGAAGGTCATCTCTGATCCGTACTGACTTTTGAAGTCGGAACAGAGCCTGGCGATTGCCCATTCACGGGCGGTGATATATGTGCGTTTGCGAAGGAATGCGTTGATTTTGCGATAGGTTGCACCGTCAACTTTTTTGAATTTCTGATATTTGTTGATCTCTTCAGTCCGATCATTTTCATCGGGAATCAGCGTGTACGGATCAGAGTCCATTTTGATTTTATTGGGAATTGATCGGTATTGAGGGTTTGGGGTGTTTGTTTTTGCCGAAGAATTATATAGCAATATATGGTTTATTTCATTTGAAGTTGTGTTTGTTCAACTGTACGATCATTATTGGGTGTAATTTTTTCTGTGGAATTTTGCAAAACGCTGAGTTGGACCGAAAACACGTGGTTTCTGATATCATAAAAAAACTTTAATAATTTTTTGTATCTTTCTTGTCCAACCAGATCTCATGATTTTGGATCAGGACGAAATCATCCGAATGATTACTCTGATGGTTGATTGGTATATTGATATTTCTCTGCATTGTTTATGTCGCATCAATGTGTCTGATTGTGAGTGTACGTGTTTGCAAACATGCGAAAATTTATAGTAAAATCAGCTTATATCTCACTCAAAAGCGTTTGATCCATTTTTTCATTGTTTCTTCTCCAGAATTTTTTGTTAATTATTTCGGAAAAACATCATCGTGGTGTCTTGGAATAGTAATTGGATAACATGCGATCCACCTAATTTTTCTGGGGAAAATATGATTGCATCTGAGCTATGGCGAAAATTTCGTCGTCCTGTTTAAATTCGTTATGA
>JAIRRQ010000029.1 GCA_031255895.1 Methanocalculaceae archaeon | reverse complement strand
GGTTTGTCGATGTTCTTTGGTGGATATCTTCCCGTCCGCGCTCATTGCGGCATTGATGATGACGTAGGGACGCATGCATGTCCTTTTGTATTTGATGGATATATATGTGCAGGTTTTTAAATCTACAACGACAATTTTGCATTTTTTTGGGAAAATTCGCATGTTTTGTATTCTGTTTCTATGTCATTTCATTGTTTGAGGGTATCTGTTCTTGATTTTTTTTGAAATAATCACATACACCCCACAGTACTACTAAATTTTTTGTGGAAATCTGGATTCTGCCAAACATTACGAAAAAGTTCGGATTTTTGGAACAAAATGTATCGTTGAGAGATTTAATCCCCCGCAACGTCCTATACATATGTATATGCCCAATTTGACAGTAGCGGTTCTTGCTCCAAATGGATACACTCGGGATCTCGGGAAAAAGGGGACGAGCACTGATATCACCTTTTATAATCTGAAGAGAGGACACGACACGGTTACTCTACTAGAGCCGACGCGTTATCCTGATCGGCTTGCTCCACTGTTTTATGTGGTTTCAATGGCCCACGAAGCGATTGTTGTTGTTGAGGAGATCACATCTATGTTTGCGGAGTGGGTGCTGATTCTGGATTGTGCGGATGTTTCAGTGGGTACGATTATTCTAAAAAATTATCTTCAGCCGTCGGATATTGCACCACTGATTAAGGGTACGGTTCTTGAGAACTATGACATTTGCGAGGAGGATTTTATTAAATTGTCTGCGAATCTTCTTGTTCGTGCAGCTGCACAGCCGGAAATCAAACCGAATGGAGATGCAGTCGGGTCTGTGTCGGTAGATCATTATTTCAATGTGCGTGGCATTGGAACGGTTATTCTTGGTTGTGTGGTGGATGGTTGGATTAAGAAGCATGATAAGGTGCGAGTTGAGCCGATTGGAAAAATGGCGCAGATCCGATCCGTGCAGAAGCATGACGATGATTTCGCCTGGGCGTGTGCTGGTGATCGTGTTGGTTGTGCGTTGAAAGATATTGAGGCCGAGGATCTGAATCGTGGTTTCGTTCTGACGACAGATCCGCAGGTGATCAGTTCGATGACAGTTACAGTACAGGCTGAGTTGGTGAAGTATTGGTCGTCGACGATGAAGGAGCATATGGTGGTTTCAGTTGGTCACTGGATGCAATTTCTTGCCGCTCGTGTGACCACTGTTGACAATGGTACGGATTGGCACAAACCTATGCTTACGCTTGAGATGGAGACACCTTTGGTGTACAAACCGGGTGATAGGGCAATTCTACATTATCTGGATGGCGGAAAACTCAGGGTTATTGGAACTATTTTTCTTACATGATTTTTTTTGATTTTTCGAGCGATCTGATGAAACGATTGAACACGAATTACACAAATAAATATTTCTGATGATGGTTTGTATCATTCGTGCTTTTTAAACTCTATTTTCAAGACCATTCAAAAAACAAACTCATCAATATTTTCTAAAAAATTGAGATCGAATGTCATTTTTTGTTTTTTTGATAGTGTTGTGAAAATAATTTTAAAGTTGTTTTTGTTGTAGTATTAATCTATTTTATAATTTGTTTTTATATATTCCTTTCATAACTATATTGTGTGATTATTCGTCAATGTACCTATGTCTAACTAATTATTTTTGTGATTGAATTGAAAGTGTCAATATATCGATTTTGATGCATGATTATGATTATATTGTATATAATGACCATAATTTATATTTTAATTGTATTAATTTATTGATTTGATGGGTGGAAATAACTGCCCAAATCTTTTTGTGATGTCACAACACTAAAAATTGACAAGACAATGTTCTTCGGAAAAATCTCCGAAAAACGCATTTCGATATTTTCATATCATCCACGGAACATCATATTTATCATGGTAGTTCCTTGTCTCACATGCACTGCACTTGATAAACACGAATATACAATTAACCAGGCAACCGATCTTTACGAGTACCATGTAACCTGTAGTCGCGGCTTTTCCATACCAGATCCCATGCCAAAAAAAGGATTTATTTGTGAAAATTATGAAAACAAACTCGCAATTCTTCCAAAAATGAGCAGGAGTAGTTGTGTAATTGAAATAATCCGCGATTAAAAAAAAAGAGAGATCAGACAAGATACTTTTCGTGGATCGTAATCGTATTTCCCATTGTGTTGTATTGATGTGTGTGTTACATCATAAAATATCATATATCACAAATTGTCGACTTTTTGTCAATCATCGTATCGGGAGAAACTGTTTCATGATCTGAAAAATACCTAATTTCCCTATATAATGAGTATCAATCCATCTCAAATTTTTGTTGAAAGTTCTTTTTTGAGTATTATATTTTTTTTTTTCAAAACGTCGCATGCGCATGAGCTCTCTGATGTCACGTAGAATAACCTCTTTGAAACATGAGCGTGATCCATAATCTTTTCAGCAAGATGTCTGACTATATTTCCATTCATAATATAATTGATCGGAAATTCATGATTTTTTTTATAAAATCATTTTTGATTTTGTTGGTTCCAACATAGCCTTCCACGAAAACAAAACGATCGCAAAAATCGAAATGTATTTTACTCTCTTATTTTGTTGTAATAGATGGTATGGGTGGTTTTGTTACTAATATTTAGATAAATATCATAAAAATTAGTAGTGTAACCAGGAATAATACCAACAGCAGAAGAGCCGACAGTGGCAGAAGATTCGTTACCATTGCATTCACTGTCGCAGACAACTGCACTGTTCTGCTCGGGCCAAATACTTCCACGTCACGGCACATGTTAGTGGCAGATGCGACTTTTGCAGGAGAAAGATCGGCAATAGTCTCGGAAACCACAGCAAGTAGATGTGGAAGAATTTCTTCCGCAGTTATTGCCATACCCACTGGATTTCTGCCAGAAATAGTGTTCACCACATGCGAATCAGTCGTCATGATCTCCACCTCGGATATTCCCGTTGCAAGCACAGCATTCCGCAAAATCTCGCGCACACCCGTATGCACATTGTTCCCGTCGAAGAGTACATACGCCGTCTTCATCCCGACGACTTCTGTCATCAGCACCATAATTCCCATATCACCAAATCCCTGTTCACGGGAAAACGGCAGAATTTTCTGGGCAATGCCGATGGAAAAATCTGAAAGTTCCATATACATCTGACGCATCATCGCCTGTCTGGATGCAAGTATGTACTCTCTGCCGATATTTGATGCAGGCAGCACCACCGACGTTACCTCAACCATGCAGTTGTGTGCATCCACAAACCCAACATTCTCATACCAACGCTGTCCCTCGGCCATTACAATCGCCCCAACTGCATAATCGAGATCCTCTGTCATCTTTGGAGATCGTGTTGTTATCAGCAGAATTGAATTTCCAAATCGCTGTGACAGAATAGAAACGGTTCCGAATCTACTCCGCAGAGGACGACCTGCAACCGGTGCATACATAAGTTCTGTTCGTGTTTCATTGATTGCTGCTGCAATTTTTTCACACTCGCTCTCTGCAACAAGATTGAAATCATGGGTTGCGCAACCGTGTGAGATAAATACAGTTTCATGTTCCGAGAATTCATCGTGCAGATGTTTTGGATAATTGCCACCTCCAATCTCAGATAGTGGGCCTGGATGCAGGTTTGGTACCACGAACAGCACATCTTTTTTTCCCTCACGTCTGAAAAAGAAGCTCGTCTCCGGCACTGTCACTGCCTCACCAATTGTTCGGAAATAATCCTCAAGACCCTTGGAACCATTCGTCAGATGTGCAAGAAATGCATTGATGAACTGCATCGCGGAAATTCCGTGTGCTTTACGCAGTGGTTGATCAAAGAGAAACAGAAAACTGATGATCCCAGCTGAAAAGATCAAAATCGATAAAACCATCGGAATCAGATAATCAGTTCCGAATAATATTATTCCGAAAATTCCGCCAGCAATTGTTTGTACTGCTGCGGGTAAATGCATTCGCACAATACGGTAGTCGGATATAGCCGTGAGCACCATCAAGCGAATGGCAAGAATAAATCCAAGACCAAACACATATGCAAGTGCTACATCCAGCACAAACCCGATTATCATCCAGAACAACGAAAAGATCATTGCCACAAGAGCCACCAGGGCCGATCGATTCCATGTCAGTTTTTCTGTGCCCAGTAGATCCACGAGCGGTTTCGTCAGAATCATTGCTGTAACTGCTGCTGTGGCGAATACTGCACCGTACATTGTCGTCCCATCTGTATCGGATAACACGTACAAAATGGTATCCACAAGGATCCCTAAAACGATCATCATAATCAGTGATTGCCACCAACTCGGCGCTGAAAATAGATATCTTGATAGATGTTCCGTTTTTGCTTCAGTAGCCATTACATATCTCACCAAAATTTCTCAATTGCCGCAACCCCTCGGTTACAAGAAAATTCCATTGTCCATCCTTCGTATTGAATCGGTGAGGAAAAACACGGGGCGTTCAGAGTCAGTGACTCGTACTCACCTCCCTCTCCGGCAATATGGATTCGCCGTTTTGCCGAAATTTTACAAAGCAGATCGATTAGATCAAAATCGATTC
>JAIRRQ010000078.1 GCA_031255895.1 Methanocalculaceae archaeon | reverse complement strand
GAGTCTGCAACAATTTCAAAAAGTGAGCGCTCTCTCGGAACCATAGATCGAAGTTCTTCACGGTTGATCTCTTCGCCGGTTGCTTTAGCAAGAGCCAGTGAGAAGATTTTGCGGGTACGTTCAGCATAGATGTCTCGGATGTACTCACGCAGGCTTTCACGCTCCTTTAAAAGAATTTGTACCCTCTCTCCGAAGGGATCGTCCATGCTGCGTGCTTCATAGATCAGTGCGGAGAGTTCCGTTTGCACCTCTTCATATAGGGCTGCAGGGATCTCGGTGAGTGGACCGCTGTTGCGTTCGTCGATCAGGTAACCGTGAAGTTTCGAGATACTGATACTGACACTGTCAGACATTCACACATTCCCCTATTTCCGCAATGCCCCGACAACAGAGAAAGACTGCGAGTGCTTCGGGAACAATGTTCGATCCTGTAGCAAGATCATAGCGATTCCCGAGTATTGGCATTGACAGCGGGAAGGAACATTCGATCATTACTTGTCGCTCGCCAAAAACGATGGCATCGATCAGCGGATCGAACGTCGTAAGACGGTTAATTTCGAGAGGGGTTACCCGCATGCCGGAACCACCATGTAGAGATCCAGGATGGCGAATGAGTCGTTTGATGTCGGTGGTAACTGGTTCGTCAGTTCGGACACCCATTGTAAGAATCTGATCCTGAAATGATTTGTTTTCAGAGTGTGCAATTGCTCGGACAACTTTGTTTTCGAGCAATTTTTCTGGAACGGTTGCAGCGATAGTACGAGTTACGTCAAAATTTTTTAGAAACCCCGTGGCAAATTTATTGGAGATTCCCTTTAACCCCATGAGATATTCGATCTGTGCATTGTTATCCTGCGTAGCTATCCTGTCTAGTTCTGTAAGAAGTGCTGTGCGGTAGCGCTTTTGCCAGCCCTTGCTTCGTGCAGGACCTGATAGCATGCTTTCTGCGGACAGACCCGTTCCAGAGACATAATTGGCAAGTTCTCGTCGTTCTGCGCTGTTCCATCTTCGGATCGCAAGGATTGGGATATGGACATGGTAGCCACGTCCCCCAGAAAAATTGATACGGAGGTCGTGTTCGGAAAATCCAAGTTCTGACGTTAGCATGTCGATAAGTTTGAACAACTCCTCTTTAATTCGAGCAAGCATGACGTCGTATGAATCTCGGACGGTGTAGTCTGCATCGAGGTCGAAGATGAGATCAGCACCCAGCCAACCTTTACCACTCATCTGTCCTGCGCTAGGTCGTGCGTAGTAGGCGGTCGAGTAGTAGACATGTGCTGGGATCATGGTTTTGAGATAAGTGTGTACTTCTTCGGATGAACTGAAGGAAAGGTGACGGCGCATTCCAGTCGCTTTTGCATCGTTTGAAAAAAAAATGAAGCCCCATTCTCGTTCCAGGAGTGCCTCTGGGATATATGTGGCATCTCCTCCTCGTGCATCTCCATTGTAGTAGGCAGAAAATCGCTGCCTGAGGAACTCATAGGTGGCAGGTTTCATAGATTTTTGATCATATATGGTCCTGTTCGCACATATCCTTGTTTGCGATAGTACGTCCGTACTCCAACCCCGCTCATAACCGCGATTTTTTCGTAACCGGCTTCACGAGTAATGTTTTCTGCTCGGATAAGCAGTTTTTTGCCGTAAAATTGATGTTGACGTTCTTCGCCTTCACCGTGTTTACCGAGCGGCACGATGCTACCATACACATGCAGTTCACGGATGAGTGCCGTCCTTTCAAGTTCTGCGCGAAAAACACTTCCCGGAAATCTCAAACGCGCAAATCCTATCAGGGAATCTCCGGAAACTGTGGAAAGAAAGTGTTCAATTCCGCCGCAACATTCATAGATGAGATTTTTTTCCTCAACGGATACATAGTTTGGTCGCCTCCCGATCTCGCGACATCGGATGCATCGACATTGTTTGTTCTGCTCAGCGAGACGTTTTTGCGCTATTTGGCGGATGTGACCATGAATGGAACCAGATACAATGAGTTTTGCTGGAATGTCACGTTGGATCCGTTGGAGTCTAACGTACTCGGGTAGCCGTTCTTTGGCATAGACAAGTAGATCAACGAGTTCATCTTCGTCGTACGATTCGTATTTTCCAGTTTTCCAGAGCTTTTCAAGCTCTGTTCCTGGTGTCACTAGCGTAGGGTAGATCTTCAGATAGTCGGGACAGAACCGAGGATCAGTGAAGAGTATGTCAAACATCTCTCGGTCGTACTGGATGTTGCTACCGTGGAGATTCAGCATGACATGAAATCCTATTTTGATTCCTGCATCGCGCAGGAGACGATTGGCTTCAACACTGTCGGCAATGGTGTGACCACGCTTGTTCTGTGCAAGCAAGGTGTCGTTAGTGTGCTGGAATCCAAGTTCGACTTTGGTGACACCAAAGTCAAGCATTCGGTTTATGTGCTCCTTACGGCACCAATCAGGCCTTGTTTCAAATGTTGTCGCAGTGCATCGGACGGTTGCGCTTTCATTTTCGTTCATCAGTTCGGTGAGATTGTGCTTTGAAGATGATTTCCCTGTAAATTCGTTCATACCACGAAGGCATTCGGAGACGAACCACTCCTGATACGTCGGTTCACGTGCGGTTATGGTACCCCCCATGATAATTAGCTCTGCTTTGTCTACATGATGACCAAGTAATTTGAACTGTTTGAGGCGTGCAGTGACCTGAGCATATGGATCATATTCGTTTTGTCGGGCACGGATGGCTGCTGGTTCCTCTCCAGTATAGCTCTGTGGCGACTGGAATTCATGATCTGGTCCGCCGGGACACGGAAGGCATTTGCCATGCGGGCATGTACACGGTGAAGTCATGACGGCGATTGGGGCGACCCCGGATAATGTCCTTGTTGGTTTTACTTGAAGCACGCGACGGATGGATTCATATTCATCCGGGGTTGTCGCCGCAAAAATCGCTGAATTTTTCGGCATGACGTCGAGAGAGTATTTTCGGCAGATGGAAAGCTTGATACTTTGAATGTCTGGACATGGCGAGGCAAAAATGCGGGATATTATCTCCCGGTGAATAGCATGTTCGTCCATGTTTGATGGAAAAGAGTCAGTGTTCTGCAATGGCGCTAGTACCGGTGTCCTGGGGAAATGATGTTTGAGTTTTTTTGTGAGTATTCATCGCGGTGACTATTTCGTTACCGAGTGTGAGAAGGGCAACACGGTGGAGGTTTTTATTTTTATGGATATGGATAGGAGATATCTGCATCAAATCATACTCGGTTGTTGAAACGATATTTCCGGATGTGAATTCGTAGTATTTCTTAATTTGAACCATGAGCATATGTAAGTGGAGTAGCTCTTCTTTCTGCATATTTTCAAAACACCTCGTGTCAAAAGATTACTTACATTTGTCTGTTCATTTACTGATATAGATTATTGGTGATGTTTATATCTGAGAAGAAATATTTTGTTTAGACACACTGTAGCATGACTCAGTTACAATTATTATAAACTCTGTTTTGCAAAATAACCAATGCGACAGGCAAATTTTCTGTTTGAAATTGTACTTATGTATGATGTTTCGGATACTGTTTATATTTTTATATGAACATGCCTCAGAAAACTCGTTCGAGATGGAGGTGAATGATGGATCGATCTCATTTTTTGGGCGATGCTGTCTGCTCCACGTTGCGACCGGCCTATCATAAGAAATGGAATGTTCGTTCTTGCAACAGGAGCGATAACAGACAGTGTGATGATGACGTTTGCTTTTTTGTGAATTCCCCTCTCACATCAAAGATCCTGAATCATGATGAAATCATTTATATTTATCACAATAGTGGGCTAATCTGAAGAACATCATCCTGGTGTGTAGATCGTTATCTACACAAGTATTTCAATATCCACTTTGACACCTTGAAATGGTGATTGGAGAACGCGCAGTTTATATCTTTTTCTGGGAAAAATTGGACTGCATTCGAACATTAAATTGAGTCTCATCGTTTTGTTTGGACGTATTGCAGAACGTGATGAAATATATTTCTGCTGTTTGTGTGGATGTGGATCTTGTTTGAGACAAATGTAATGGAACGGAAAAAGAAACACATGGTTGCATTGTTTTGGACGATGCGAAATCGCATGTCCATCGCA
>JAIRRQ010000042.1 GCA_031255895.1 Methanocalculaceae archaeon | reverse complement strand
TTCGGATAGATACAGTATTGTCGACAATTCAACCTGCACGGTAAAAGCATAGTTCACAGGGCAGTAGAATTTTCCATACTGTACTGTCACAAAATACCTGATCGATTAGTTTCGCTATGATATCCATCCTGAAAATATCATACGTTCCACATCGTCCAAAACAACGTGATATCGTTGGTTAGAAAGAAGCAAAGAACTAACAAATTTTTTTGTAGCATCACTACTTTTGTGTTCGGCAGTTATCTGTCACTGAGTACTACAGAAAAATGTTGTTTTTCTTTTTGCGTCACATAAAAAGATATTTGTAGATATCACCAATGTTGAGTACGTCATGTTTTCAATGTTCTTATATGTGCTGATAGCCAGATAATGGATTGTTTATAGGGTATTTCTCTCGCTCAGGAGAGTAAAGATAGAGACTTCCGGATTCGTATCCATCAGATGTGAATGGCTTTTCGGATGAAATCTTCTTCCTCGGTAAAGTAGAGAGAGTCATGGCCTTTCCAGGTTCCACAACCTGAAAATTTAACGACAGGAATTCCGTTGTTGCTTTCACCCATGATAAAGTTGGAAAATGCAGCAATCTCATCAACGACCGCTTCCTCGGTGATCTCAAGCTTCAGGCCGAAGAGATCACAATCCCCACGAAAATCGCGAATGGCTGTCATGCCTGCCCAACCTATGGCGTTGCCGGTCTGGCCGCGACGGAATGCGCGACCACAGGTGTCAGTGACAATAACACCGATATCAATATCCGTGATTTGGCGAATTTTTTCACGGATCTCGCGAGCTTCCTTCATAGGATCCTTTGGCAAAAAAATGATATTTTCACCTTCGATGTTGCTCTTGTCTACTCCAGCGCGCACACCAATGTGACCGAAAGGGAGTTCTGAGAGAATAAATGGGTATTCTATGATGATATCAGTAGATGAGTCCAAGACACCTTGAATGAATCGTGGATCATCTCCTATTTTTGCGGCAATTTTTTCTGCGTTAGGAGTTGGTATTATCTCTGCGAGCGGTCGGATATAGCCTTTGGATTTGGATACGATTGTTGAGGCGACACAAATAATGTCACCATCGACAAAGTTGGTGTTTGCACAGATGATCATCGGAAGGTCATCGCCCTTTTGTATGAGCGGAATTCCGGAAATTTCGGTTACTTGAACTGACATTATCTGTGATATGCACCTGTGCAATTATAAAATCGAGGGTTTTGTAATGAACGCCATGAGATACTTTTTTCAATCATCAGGTTGATCAATTGATATAATCTTATGAGTACGTATCGTGTTATCCGCTGCCCGGGCT
This sequence comes from Methanocalculaceae archaeon, assembly GCA_031255895.1. Taxonomy (GTDB): domain Archaea; phylum Halobacteriota; class Methanomicrobia; order Methanomicrobiales; family Methanocorpusculaceae; genus Methanocorpusculum. The sequence goes on along the minus strand of JAIRRQ010000042.1, from coordinate 1,588 downwards.
GTCATCAGTTCACGTACACAGATCAGTACGGGAAATGGAAACTATGTCCTGTTTGTGGTGAGGTCATTTCACTTGGACAGGTACCTATATATCTAGAGGTGGATGATTTTTCACAAGCTGAGATTTTGATAAAAGAGGTTGAGCGATACTTGTACCGGAGCGGGCGACTGGATCTGACACCGACAGAAGTGGATCTAATACGCAAGAAGTATCTCGTCTGGTTGCACACAACAACATAAATAATTTTGCTTACCAGAGTCTACCACAATTAGGACAGAGAATTGTTGGATGACGACCACATTTCTGGCAAAAAAGTCGATCGTGTGAATTCTGAATGAGTTCGGTTCCACACTCACGGCAATAGATCTCTTTTTTGAAACCGCAGATGTGTTCAACTACCATATGGATAATATCTTTGCATGGATACAGATAAATGTAGTGCTGGGGTGAGATAAAATTCCACGAGAAAGTTCATCATATATCCGTTCCACATAATATAGAGCATATAGCTAACCAAGACGCGAGGGTTGCCAAGCCTGGTCAACGGCGCAGGGCTTAGGACCCTGTCTCAAGGAGTCCATGGGTTCGAATCCCATCCCTCGCATTGATGGAAAAATTTCAAAAAATTGAAATTTTCAGATTATTGATTTTTCCTGGATATATTGTTGCCTATGGATGATTTTTTGTTTTGTACAGGATGAATGATGCAAAAAATTTAAGATGCAGTCTATTATTACAAAACACCCCTCCAGTGATGAAATCGAAGTGTTCAGGGATTGATCATTTTTTACATTTGGATCAGAGTGTACAAAAGAAATTGCCATTTCCGCGCAACGAAATCACAGACAACACTAAATGGTTTTTCACCCGGGATCCAAAAAATCATCACAACTAGAAAAAATTGAGATTCGGATTAGTAAACATGGGAGTATTTTCAACGTTCCCATAGGAACTGAGTTGTGCCACATGTATCTGATCATATGGGAATGCAGGAGACAGATCATCACAAAATTCGATCATTTCGTCGTGATTTCGATGAATAAATTTGAAATAAACGGCATAAAAATCATATTCTCTGAACGACTGGTATTTTGGGGCATGTCTTCTCCAGATTGTGATGAAAATACTAGAGATGTTTTCTACGGTAGAAATGATTGTTGTACAAATTGAATCGAAATTTGTTCATTTGTGATTTCAAACAATGGAAAACAAAAGCGGTTGACGTAGGAATCGGCAACGAGGATAATGTTCAATCTCTATTATGTACCTCTCTGAAGGAACGCTGCAATCCATTTGTTTATGCAATGTTGTTTTCTTCGTAGGATCTGTCGGAAACAACCACTATCGATGACACCAAAGCAGTATTTTATGTCAGTCACATCGAAACATTAATAATATAAATTGTAAGGAATACGAGGAGACTGTGGATACCATTTTGACGATCTGTTCTGTAAAAATCACAGAGCCGGTCGAAATCACACTCCGTAAGATATAATTTATTTGAGATAAGACAATATAGTTAGCAACATTTATGTTGCGCCATCCTGTTCTCATTCTCCTGATTCTCTTGTTGCTGTTGATTACGAGT
>JAIRRQ010000011.1 GCA_031255895.1 Methanocalculaceae archaeon | reverse complement strand
ACGCAAAGATTTGGGGAACGTCAGTGAAGCATGATGCAGCGAAAGTCGGTCTTCAACACAGGGTTGAAGATGGTGATATCGTAACGATTGTCACCAAACTCTAAAAGAATATTTCTTTCTTTTTTATGCGACCAAAATTTCGATGCGATCGTCATTTTTCCGCATGATCTTGCAAATTTCACAGTAGTTCGACGGTGGCATGCCTTGGGTCGTTCACGAACATCGAATGGTTTGCAGTGATGAATGGTATTATCGATCTTTTGCAAAGATAATGTTGTTCATTATGCCAAGGATGACATTGTGGACTGTGAATAATCTGATCGCAAATATTTCAACAAAACGCATGGCAAATCCTGCAACCATCTCGTGATTCTCTTAATCATAGGATTCTATACTTTTCGATTTTCCACAAACGCGAATTCGCGGATGGGGTCGGGAATGTAGCATTGGAGAATGCATCCTCTACCTTGTCTTTGACAGAGATTACGTTTTTCAACGTTCGTTGATCGGAGAAATGGTTGATTAAGAGTCTACTCATGTGATTTAGGCATTTGCACTTTTCTGACAATTTCGACATTTTAATCGCTTCACACCTATCCACTGATCTCCAGCAGTTACATATACTGGATATTGGTGGGTGTGCTTTCACCTGTGATTTTTGTAGGGGTGTTAAGGTCGTTTAAGGATTTCAACAGAAGGGCGAGAATTGATTTGTATTCCTCGGACAGAATGCTGAATTGTTCTGTAGATCCATGAGGGCTGCAGGGACTGTTCTTTTCAAAAATGGTAATATCAGCGACATGAACAACAACAACAAAAGCGAAAATTCGCACGAAAAATTTCGAAGATAGTGGTTTTAAGACGGAAATCAACAACGTCTGTGTCATCCTGGAACAGAACGTTTGGAGATTGTGTTATGGGATGGTTCTGTGGTCACGATTAACGTATCGGCAGGAATATTGTTTGGTACCGAATGTCCTATGATATATTATTGAAAGCAGACAACCGAAATACACAGCTGATGAGATTTTATTCTTTAATGGATTATGTTAACTTCACCATGCAGATGTAGTCCAGTACAACCATTACGGTTTGATCACATTTTTTGCAGTTTGCCTCTGTAAACTGTTTACAATCATAAATCAACTTAAAGGAAATAAATAGATCATTGGATATGAGAATTAATATTGAAGAAAAACGGGCCTGGAGGGATTCGAACCCCCGATATTCGGGTTAGAAGCCCGACGCTATATCCTGGCTAAGCCACAAGCCCGAGATTTAATGATTTACCTTATTTGAGGTTCCAGATTATATAATTTCCTCAAAAATTTTCAAAAAAAAAGAGTGTGAGATTATTTTGCCCGTGGACAGCTGTATTCCGCAACTTCCACTATTAAAACACGACAGTATCCTCGCTCCAGGATCTTTCGGATGTGGGATGTACAAGCGAATTTCATCTGCAGGCGCACCAAGAGGCGTTCGCGCTCCTCGTAATAGATGCCGGGAGCCGTGCTTGACATCCGCTGCATGATAGTCGAGGTGGCGGTGACGGTCGCGACGATACCCCCATCTCCTGGAGAGAGATCTTCATGTGATATAGTTGAAACGAAGATTAGATCGTCTACGTTGACAGATACAGCCGAAATGACATTTTGGGCATTGATGAATTCTAAGGTTCGTGTCCGTCCTTTTTTCAATTCGATAATGACCTCTGGTGCAATTCCAGCAAACCCTACCATCTGCATTGTAGTCATCCGTACATCACCTGCTCAGCGGCAGAAAATGGTTTTTGTTCGGTGTTCTCCTGTTCCAGTACATCATTTGCCAGCTGATGCATCATTGCATCAACCTGATCTGCCTGTTTCATAAGAGGTTGAGTATCGACATCAAAACCATAGCGAGTGTTGAGAATTTTCAATGCTTCAATTGCTGCACGTGGATCCACATTGAAGTTTGTTTCAACCAAAAATCCAGTGGCTGGAATACCGCGGAGCTGTGCTTCGATGATCATACTTCCAGAGATGCCGGTGATGCTTAAAGCCGGGAGAATGATTGCCTGATCTTTGATCTTTTCTAGACCATCTTGGGTTGTTGCAACACCGAAGACGCGTTCACCGTCGTTGCCGGTCGCAACGCCTCCGATGACCACCAGATCGTTTATTGCCACTTTGTCGGAAAACCATTCGATGAGTCCTGCAGAAATTTCGTAGGAAATTTGTGGTGGGATAGGAATGTCCGCAAGGATCGCGACGATATTGTCCTTTTCATAGAGCCGCATTGGTGCCTGGGCAAGGCCATTTGTTGCAAGAGATATTTGTGGGAAGAATTTGCTGGTGATGTTACCGAAATGTGTAAATCCAGCATTTTCCACTAGATATTGTAATACAATGCTGCCCACCAAACCGGAACCAGGGAATCCGGTTAGGAGTGTAATCTCTTTTGCGGAGGGTGCGGTGGATTCGACACGCACTACATCTGTAATGTTCATAAGGATAGATGCATGCTTGCATCAATAAATATTCTCATTGTGATGATTTTTCCAATTGACAGGTACTTTAATTAAGGCGTCTCATAGATCTACATTAGTTATGCAAGAGTATGATGTTAAACGTGGAATGACAAAAAATCTTCCAGATCGGATTGTTGCTGGATTTATTGATATTTTTGGGGTGGAACCAAAGACTGATGATGAACATTGTTCAATTTCGTACGGGAGCATGTCACGTTTGGAAGTCTGGATTGGAGAAAATAACCAAACCGTGTTTGTTGATACTGAGACGAACACGGGTATTTTCGCTATGTCGGACATGGAAGCTGATGCGATCATTTTGGACACCAACAAACGCTTCCGCCGATATCTTGATTTGATTACTGGATTTACGACAAAAGAACGGATAAAAAGGGCAAAAAAATCTGTTGAGAAAAAAAATTGATTATTTTTTGTTGACTGGTTGATGTGAGGCTGGTTTTTTTTATCTGGTTTGGGCTAATGACGTTTTTTTCATATTTCTCCGTGTTTTGGACGATATTACTCGTTTTTCAGAAAAAGAGATTAGGGTACTGTTCCTGGTTTTCATATGCGGTTGTTCAATGGATTCAGACAAGTCAGCGGTGTTTATGCGTCTTCCATTGTGTTATGCTTTTGTTCTAATAATCAATCCTTTACGTCCCTGATCAAACTGGATAAATGTTTTGATCATGAGTTAAAACATAGCTTTATTTTTTTTTTAAATCATTTGTTGCTTTGGATCGTAAAAAAAAGGACTGAAAAAGTTATTCAACCACAATTGCAGGCTTAAATGGCAGTGCCATCCTTCCCTTCGGATGGGGGCTAGATTCGGCCGCAACAATCTCAATTGCAAGATTAGATTCCTTTTCCAGGAATGTCTTTGCAGCAGAAAAAATTGAAAATTCATCTATACCTGCTGCAATCGCCATTACAAGTTCAGGAGGCAGACTGTGAATTAGCTTCGTCGTCTGCACCACAATGTTCGCTACATCTTCGTCCTTTGCATGCACATCCACGTCAGCCATCACTGTTTTCATCACATTGTGCTTGTCCTTGGTGGTGGCCACGATGGTGAATACTCTGTGTTTCCATGCTGGTGCCAAAAACAGCGTAACCATTCTTGCCTTGATCTTCACAAGTTTTAAGATAGCCTGGATATCTTCAACCGTACGCTTGAGTAGCTCCTCAGAAATTTCAACAGCCTCGCTAACTTTCGTTGGATCTGCGACTGGCCAAGGGGCAAAGGAAACAAGATTTGTATGTCCTGTTTCGGACCACAATTTCTCCGTTGTGTGTGGAATGATCGGAGCCATCAGGCGAATCCAAACAGAGATGACCTCATGGAGGACAGTTGTGCCACTTGAATTCTTTGGTAGTCGACGATGATACCATGCAAGATCTGAAACAACTCCGTTGTATGCCTCTTGCAAGGCCTTACGTGTCTGAAACGCGGAAAAAGCTATCGTTACCGCATCAATTCTACGCTGTAATCGGGATATCAACCATGCATCAATCGATGCAGAACCATTCGCTGAAGGGGAGTCTAACACAACCTGCCACATCCGCTCGATCTGCCTTTTCACTGGTGGAACCAGCTCATCTCTCCAATCGAAATCCTGCCACGGTTCTGCGCTGCCAACCAGGAACATACGTACTGTATCAGCGCCGAATTCGTTTACCGCATCTTCCAACAAAAACACGTTTCCTTTCGATGATGACATTTTCATACCGTTTAAGAGAGCCATGCCGAATACAACCATTCCTCTTGGTTGAAGTTCGTCTGGGAATATTGTGCGGTGGTGAAACAGCTGGAATGTCAGATGATTGGAGATAAGATCCTTGGCACTGAACCGATAATCGTATGGATACCAATACAGGAACTCCGATCGAAGCTCTTTTAGGGTATCTGCATCCACTGGCAGAGTGTTGTAATCTCCTATTCCGAGGAAAATGTAATCAAACACTGCTTGCGTCAATTTCTCTGCATCGATTCTCGTAATTTTGTGGGCGATCGTGTAGTAAGACATATAGATGGTTGAATCCGATAGTGGCTCAAACAGCCACTTCGGGTCCCACGGTACACGTGTACCCAGACCAACACGGCGGGTACATGGCCACTCTTTCAACCAATTAATTGTACGTGTAAATTCAGTCCTAATTTCTGGTGGTACCAGTGCCACTTCTGGCAATTGTTTGTGAATTTGATCTTTCCAAGTCGGATCTGCATAATTTAAAAACCATTGATCATCCAAAATTTTCACATGTACTTGGTTTCCGCAACGGCAAATCACGCGCTTTTCACTCATATCATGGAAAATAATGCTCCCGTGTGTCTCCATAAACTCGCAGGTTACATCTGTGCGCGCCTGTCGAACGGATTTGCCTGCATGATCGCCACAGTTCTCGTTCAATATCCCCTTCGAAAATTCCGCTGTGTATAGTTCCTGCGTCAAATCATTCATTTTAGGGTCGTCTTGATGTGGAATTTTGTTTTTTTCTACAATTTCCTGCGCTGGAATTGCACCGAAATTTGGGACTTTTACCAGCGGGATTGGGACTATGTCTGTGTATTTGCCCTGTTGCTGGAGATCGCGAAGTGCAATGTAATCGAGTGGTGCATGCGCGGGGACACTCATCACCAGACCCGAACCTATGTTCGGGTCAACAAAGGACGCAGGGAGGATTGGAACCGAAGCACCTGTGTTCGGATGTGTAACTGCCTTTCCTACGAGTTCTGCGCCTGAGATTGTGCCGATTTCTATTACGATGTGTCTCTGCATACGGAGTTTTTCTACCGCTTCAGTACTGATGATCCACTTCTCGCCGTCAACCTCGACCTTCAGGTACGTGATATTTGGGTTTGCCCAGAGATTTGTCACACCAAAGATAGTTTCGGGTCGGAGTGTTGCTGTCGGGATGACAAACTCGCCAAATGGATATTTCACGAGCACGAAGTGCATTATCTCTGCAGAATCTCCCTCCAAAAGATCATGGTCGCCAACCGGTTGATCACAGTTTGGGCAGTAGCGGATCGGGTACTCGCCTTTGACGACTTTTCCTTGATCATAAATGTGGGAGTATTGCCATTCGATGAATTTGCTGTATTGTGGAACGATTGTCGTAAATCGGCGGCGCCAGTCGATTGATAGACCGAGTTGTTTCATCACGTGTTCGTACTCGTTGGAGAAGTAGTTCACTATCACAGTCGAATCTGTAAATGCATCGAGCGTTTCTTGTGGCACGTGGTAGAGATCCCTATAGAGTTTCAGCGTATTTTCATCTTTTTTCGCAATCCGCTTTGCGATACCAAGTACAGGTGCTCCAGTGACGTGAAACGCCATCGGGAATAGCACATTTTTGCCCTGCATTCTCCAAAACCGCGCGATCACGTCCGGCACGATGTAGGTTCTGCCGTGACCTACGTGCATTGCGCCGCTCGGGTAGGGAAACGCAACATTGATGTAATATTTTTCTTTGTTTTTCACGGGGTTTGGTTCAAAGGCAGATATCCACATTTTGTGAATTTCTTGCTCAATATTACTCATTATGAACTCTTTTTCCAAATTAACCACCTTATGATTATTTTTATCAATATCGTATTGTTAGTCCACTGGACGGATCTTCAGTTCCTCTCCCGCACCGTAGCGGCGGATCATCTCCATTGCGATGCTGCTGTTTCTAGCAAGGTGAATTTCACCGCGTGCATCAACTGTTGCAGTGAACAGGTATTCTTTTCCTGAGAAGAGGTCAACGATTTTGTTGCTATATTCTGGGCAGATGAGCGCGAGTTGCTTTTTTTCACTTCTGATCTTGAATGCACCGATGGCACCCGTACCGGTTGATACTGCAGGAGTGGAACTATCTCGATCCGGCAAATCGCTTAGTGGGCGGACATCGATGCCGATTCCTACTTTACTGACAACTGCGGCGATGTTTTTTCCGGCTTTGCCGATGGCTGCGGGAACGTCTGCATCTTCAATATAGACAGCGGCTTTAGTGTCGTTGATCATTCTGACGATTATATCGTCATCAGTAAAGCGGCAAATTTCTTTCTGGATCTCTTTTTCCAAGATTATCCATGCTGGATTATCATCGGTAACCTCGTATGTCGGCATGGTGTGAATCGACGGTGTGGTTTGAAATGCGTCATCATCATCGGCTGCAGATTTTATCATGGAGACTGAATTTGTTCCGATATCTTCGGCGGGAACCGCATTGATCAGCTGCGAGGTTTTAGATAGTTCTTGTTCTGCAAGGTGTATGCCATCATTGGAGGTGACAATGACTTCACCTTCGTAGTGGAATGCTTCCGTGGCAACAACACCTGTGATGATGTTTGTGAGTTGGACGATCGGTTTAACGTGCCTGTCTCCAATTTTTTCAAATGCTGCAGGTACTCTGAAGGAGGTACTGACGCCATACAGTTCGGAGATGTCCCCATCCTTGATGAGGACCATTGTTGCGATAATCTGCGGAATGAGACTAAGGTTCACGAGGTTCGCAAGCCTAATTAGGGCATCCGAAACAGAACGTGCGTGTAGGCCTCCGACGACTTGGATTCCGGAAAGGTGGAGATCGGCAAAGACTGCAAGCTCTTCAGATCTGTGCATTTCATCAAATATCACATAGTCAGGTCGAAGCAGAGTGAGTATCTCACTGGTTTCTGAGATGTTTCCTTCAAGGGAAGCGTACTGGGTAATCTTATCTGGCACTATGAGATTGCGAGGTGATTCGATGGTTTTGACAATGTAGTTTTCTGAGGATAGATAAGTTGCGATGTTTTGTTCGAGAGTTGACTTTCCAGAACCAGGGGTTCCTACGATGAGCATACCACCGTTTCCAATGTTCAGCCGTTCTTTAAGTGCAGCAGTATAGTTGTAGGAATCAATAGATATTTCGCGAATAGGTCGGATAATGGTTATTTCGATTCTGTTTGAGAACGGCGGACGGGTTGTGGTGATACGCATGGATCCGATCTGTGAGACGGTAACGCCCGGCATTTCAACCTTGACAAATCCGTCAGGATGGTGTTCAGCACGTTCGAAGCACTCTTTCGCAATTGCCAGCAGTTCGCATTCGGTTGTAGGTGTATCACGGATAGTGACAAGTTTTGATTCTCGGATGGTTCCTTTGCGGGCGTAGGGTGCGACACGTTCCTTGAGATATACAGCAAGTGTGTTTTCATCGAAGAGTGTGTCGATTGACAGTGGAACAAAGTCGTCGGTGATTTCTGATCTGAGGAAGACTACATTGATTCCTTTTGCACGTGCAACCTCGGATTGGACGTAGTTGCTGGTTAAAAACGTTGCATTGTGTGTGATGGCAACCTCTTGGATCATATTATCTATCTCACCCCCGTTTGCAAGTTTAACCTGTTCGAATTTGGGGCGAATGCCTACATATTCAAGGTTAATGAGTCCTTCTTCTTTCATCTTGTGGAGTTTTTGGAGTTCTACGAGACCAGAAAACCCAACTTCTCTTCCCTTATTGGCCTGGGATTCGAGTTCGGTGAAAACGGCTTCGGGTATAATTATCGTTGCGTCACGATATTCACCCTGTTCTATGAGGGCGGTGACGCGTCCGTCGATGACGACGCTTGTATCTGGTACGAGTATCATAAAAAATCTACCATTATGTATGGGTCTCCAATATCTTATTAGATCTACTGTATTTTGTAGTTGATTTTCTGAGGATTTTCGAGTAGAGGTAGGAAAGGAAGCAACTTATGTATCCTTCGCTACACGCGCGTCAAATCTGTTACGCGAGGTGGAGGTGCCAGTCATCGTCACAGTCAACGCGGATCTCGCAGATTTTTGTAGATGACATGATTCCTCATCTTTCTTCCAGAGTCTCTGCTGTGAACAGTTGTGGTAGTTGGCAAATCCGGTCTTCTTGGTGAATGCGACGGTTTTTGGACCGACGTGAGCGAACATGAAAATGGTCATGGTTCTGGTGTCTTGTACGGTTGTAGGAATGAGACCGTTATTATCATACGTGAGTAGAGTTGGTCAGTCATTTCTGTTATGTACAGGGGGCGGTTGGGGAATCAAGAAGTTGGAGGATCGATCCTGTTCCAAAAGATTGAAAAGTACTTCGATGGACGAGTTATTCTCTCGAATGAATGTTATTTCTGGAATATGATTCCTTCTACATTATCTTACTCGGGGTTGTCGCGGAGTAAACTGAATGTACAGCCATTTTTGACATTCGCGTCATTTTGATCACCCATATTGCGTAACCATGAACAAGGATGAGATTATCGAAATCATCACTCAGGTGGTTTATTAGTATTTTCCTGTTGTTTTAGTTGTGTCATCATACTCTATTGCAACTAAATGTATTTGCCAATGTGTGCAAATCTATCACAAAACGAAGTTGTATCTTGCAGTGAAGTGTTTAGGTCGTTTTCCAGTTCTTTCCTCTCCAAAACTTTGTTTTGTTGATTATCTCGAGAGATCATTGTTTTGCTGCGGGGCATTGTCATATCTGCAAATTTCACTTTGGAATAGCAATTGGAGAATGTGCGCCAAGTTGCGTTCATCTAGGGGATAATCTGATGATATCTTGATCTTGAAAATGATTTCACAGTTTTGCTTGAATTAGTGGTGGACGTGACGAAAGTTCCTCGGTTGTTTGAGAAGCAATGGAAAACAGGTTGCGTTTTTTTGGATGACGTGCACCGTGTGTTCTTCACGGGATGGATATTTTTCCATGTCATGGTTGAGTTCTCAATTCAATTCCAGATAGATGTTTATGAAGAATGTGAGTACATCACATCGATTCATGGGTGGTTACCGATAATGGAACGCAATTTTACGCAAATACAGGGCATGTTCCGAATAGTTTTATCCAGAGATATGTGTCCATATACTTGCTGGAGTAAAACATTCACAAATATATGTGTGAGTTGACATGTGATTTGAAGCGTACAAACGCATGCAAATATTTTAAATGTTTTAATGTATATTTCAATGAGAGATCATGAATATCTGTCATCATCAATTCAACAAATGTCTTTTGGAGGAAATTATACGAACAAAAATAATTGAAAAAATATTTTAGTATAATTGTATTTTCATGTAGATTTATATATATGTATTTTATGTATTTTGTGATTATTTCATGTAAGATTATGTTTCGAAAATTTCGAAAACAAAAATCATTTTTTTTGGAAACTTTTTTTTATTCCAGAAGAAAGGGTATTTTCAGATTTTTGGATCAAACTTGAATAAATCAATAGTATGAAATATATTGAAATTCGTATGTTGTAGTATGATTGATGAAGAGGTGAGTTCCTCTGATTTGGTGTGCCTGCTCTACGATGTGGATAAATCAGTGCGAAATACTGCAACAATTGAGTTGGGAACACGCGGATCTGATGGGTTTTTGGCGGCACTTCCGCTTTTATCGGATGAATCATGGATCATCCGCTATCGTGCATGCGAGATCATCGGAATGACGAAGCAGTTGGAAACTTTTCCGATGTTGTTAGAAATGCTCGCTGATCCCAGTGATCATGTCCGGTATATGGCTGTGAAGGGATTGGGGATTTTTGGTGATCCTCGTGCTCTACCTGAAATCATCCATATGCTGAAAGATGAAAATCAGTTCGTGCGGCATATTGCATGGAAAGTTGCAACAAAACTTTCTGAACCGTCCGAATAATTTTTTGAAGCATCCTAGAGCATCTAGTACAACACATTCTTCCGTGTGTAGGAGATCTTGCTACATGAAAAAGTAGCAATATTCAGTTGGTGCTGCAACAACAATCATCGAGTCGAACCCAGTGAAACATTTCGTCACAAATGCACTCTGAACCTTCTGACATGATGTCCCAAACACGTACAGAACCTAGGTAATGGATTCTATCACTACAATGAAGATCCATGTGATTCACAATCGCGTCATCTCTTCCAACATTATCTGTGTTATCGTCGTTGTTGACGGAAAAATAGTAAACGACAGCAAGATTCCAAACTTTGCAAATGGGAGTAGATCAAAAATGATCGATTTTCAGTGAATACGAATCCTGAATGATTGGGTCACTGCAACATGAT
>JAIRRQ010000117.1 GCA_031255895.1 Methanocalculaceae archaeon | reverse complement strand
GGATGAATTGCAGGCACTTGGCCCGGATGCGACGTATTTGGAAAAAGATCAGGGTAACAACGAATAATTTTTTTCAAATTATGCGAATATATTTTGACACATCCTGTTTTATCCACATAAAACTCAGATGATATGTCTCAATGAAAAAGGCAACAATAATCTCTTTTTGGCTCTTGAAAAACCATCCGTTGAAAAATCAAAAGAATTATATGACACACTAGTAAGCAAATGGGAGGGGAAGGATCGCAGATACTATAATTATAACATATGATATTCAAGTGCTATGAATTCAATGTAGATATTAGAGATACAAGATACGCTATATGTGATCCATATTTTTGAATATTCTTTTTATTTGTACTACTCTCATTTCAATTCCTCATCCAGACCGCTAATCACATGCTCAGCTATAATTATCTGAAAAATATCCACCTGACAAAATCATCTGCACAATCACGTTCGCAAAAACATCGTCGCAAGTCGTTCTTTTGTCAATACAATCGTCGTAGGTCTACCGTGAGGGCACGCGTACGGCGATCGAGTCGCCATTAGTTGGCAAATGAGTCGCTGCATCTGTTCCATAGTCATCGGCGTTGCCCCTCTCACCACCGTCCGACAAGCTGTCATCTTTAGAACGCGATCAAGTACGCTCTCCACACCGCCAGAAGAGTATTTATCCAGAATCTGAGCAATGATTTCGTGAACCACGGCAGGATCACCAAGTGTTGCCAAAACAACCGGAACGGTGCGCACCATCCAGACGTCCTTCCCAAACAGCTCAAGTGTGTAACCTGCGTCCGCGAGCACTGAAAGCAAGTCAGGAATTGCCGCAGCCTCTTTTTTCGTGAGTTTCAGCTGCACAGGAACTATCAATTCCTGACCAGACTGTTTCCGCTCATTCTGGGATAGTAGGAGATCATACATCACCCGTTCGTGCGCTGCGTGCTGATCGATCACCACCAAATCACCAATCTCATTTCGAGCAAGAATATACGTATCCGCGATCTGTCCCAGAACCTCGGGTACAAATTCAGTCGTCTCAGGCGTTTCAGAATATCTAGTCCGCCGTAATTGTTTGTCTGTCTTCCGAAGTGCCACAGTCGCAGATATTTGCGATGTTGTCAGCCGCTTATAGTGAGAAAACGCCTCTCCTAGAACGTAGGGTGGCAATGTTATCGCTGTTGTGGCAACACTATCATTCGAACCCAAAGAAGTTTCAGAAAATTGCGGATCTGATGCAAAAATCCGCATCTCATGAAGGGCACAGTACACCGCCTCCTGCACGCCAATCAATACATCTCGCTCATGGGACAGGCGCACCTCCTTTTTCGTTGGGTGTACATTCACGTCCACATCGCGAGGATCGATCTCCAGATCCAGAAACACTGCTGGATACATACCTTTTGGCAAAAGCGTTCCGTATCCCTCACGTACTGCCCACTGCAGTGCACGTGAAATTATCTGCCGATGATTAATCGAAAGATAAAATCGGTTCGATGTACTCTTCATCTGACAGCCAGGTCTAGTTACAAATCCCGCAACCTTCACAATCCCATAGATACCCACAACAGGCACCAACCCTTTGACGAAAGATTGCCCAAAAACTGTTGCGATCACATCCTCATAGCTGCCATTACCGTGGGTGCGAAATCGCTCTTTTCCCTGATGAAAAAGCACAAACGAAATTTCACGATGTGCAAGCGCCAATCGCTCCACAATATCGTAAATGTGAACAAGCTCAGTCGCGATCGTCTTCTGAAACTTTTTTCGTGCAGGTGTATTGTAAAAAAGCTCTTCGACGATAACACTTGTTCCTTCCGGGGCCCCAATTGCGACATGCGCAATGAGTTCACCTCCATGAAAAATCACCCTGGTCGCTTCCGGTCTTTCAGAACCTCGTTCTTTGGTGGTGAGTGTTACCTTTGAGACTGCGGCAATACTTGCCATTGCTTCGCCTCGAAATCCGAGCGTTTTGATCGCCACCAAGTCTGCAGACTGGGATATTTTACTTGTCGCGTGTTGATGGAATGCAAGCAGCGCATCCTCACTGTTCATGCCACCACCATCATCCGAAACCGCAACACGAGTCACAGTCGTTTTATTCGTCACAAGATCGATTTTGATCCGTTTCGCCCCAGCATCAATCGCATTTTCCACCAATTCTTTTACCACTGATTCCGCCCGTTCCACCACCTCGCCAGCCGCAATATGGTTGATTGTATCCTCGTCAAGAACGATGATTACACCCATGCCATTCCCTCCATCACTTCCTCTCTAGTAGCGACTTGAGTTCACTGATGAACATCAATGCTTGCACAGGGGTCATCTCGTTGATGTTTGCCTCACGAACCCGCTCCTCAACCACCGAAACTGCGGGCATCAACGGTTCTGGTGCCGTATCAACCAAAAGCATCTGTGTATAGTACTTTTTGCCGCCGGAACCTGCATCCACACGGAGCATCTGATTTCGGATCGCGTCCGCACGAATCAACACTTTCTTTGGGACTCCTGCAATCTGTGCCACGTAAATACCGTAACTCCGATTAGTGGCACCTGGGATGAGTTTTCTGAGGAATGTAATGTCGTGTTGTTCCTCCCTTACTGCAAAATGATAGTTTTTCATGCGACGAAAATCTTGCTCCATACCGATCAACTGGTGAAAGTGCGTGGCAAACAATGTCCTAGGACCACACACCCCATTTCCGTGAAAATGCTCAAGTACCGCCCTGGCAATAGAGTAGCCATCCACCGTACTCGTGCCACGACCTATTTCATCCAAAAGAACCAAACTCTTGTTCGTTGCGTTGTTGAGAATATTTGCGAGCTCCAACATCTCAACCATGAACGTACTCTGCCCACTGACAAGATCGTCGGATGCCCCAACACGAGTGAATATCCGATCCACCATGCCAATTTTTACGTAGCGAGCTGGAACAAAACATCCGATTTGTGCCATGACACAAATGAGGGCAACACTTCGCATGTAGGTTGACTTTCCTGCCATGTTTGCGCCAGTCAAAATCAGAATTTGATCACCAGATGCGTTCATCTCGGTGTCGTTAGGAACATAGCCACCCGGAACAAAATTTTCGACAACCGGGTGACGACCATCGCGGATCAGAAGCTCTGTTCCTGAGGAAAATTCAGGTCTCACATACCGGTTCGCGGATGCAAGTTCCGAAAACGAAATAAGCATATCAATCATTCCGACACCACGCGCAGCATCTTTGAGATCTAGCACATAGTCGCGAAGTGCTGCAATCAGAGATTCATAGAGAGAGATCTCAAGTGCAAGGATTCGTTCGTCAACCTGCTCCATCAACGCTTCACGCTCGCGAAGCGCCGGAAGTGTGAATCGTTCTACGTTTACGAGAGTCTGTTTGCGCTCGTATTCGGGCGGAACTTTGCCAACATTTGCCTTGGTTACTTCGATGTAGTAACCAAAAACATTGTTATAGGCTATTTTCAGAGATTTGATGCCCGTTCGATCACGTTCATTCTGCTGAAGTTCTGTTATCCAACCACGTCCAGATGTGATCACCTCACGAAGTCCGTCAAGATCAGCGTTGTATCCAGTTCGGATCACTTTACCATTGCGGTACACTAC
>JAIRRQ010000060.1 GCA_031255895.1 Methanocalculaceae archaeon | reverse complement strand
CAATATGATCTCTGAACTCAACACCCTACGTTTGCGCCTTCTCGATCTCACGCTGCGCAACAATCTCCTCAACTATAATCAATCCAATACTCGCCGCATTGAGATCAGCGGTGAATTTCCAGCCTTCGTATATCACAACCTGGTAATTTGTGAAAAAGGAATGAAGTTTTACCCGACAGGCAAAAAAATTGATGCACCGGCAGAAGAGAAGCATCTCTGGAAATATCCTGTCTTTGCAAAATCAACTACAAGACAGCAGGAACTCATCCTGAAAACACCATACGACGATATAAATCTTCGCCAACGACTGTACTCGCTCTCAAACAAATCTCGTACCGTTTTTGAAGAACAGGGGTATCCTGTTCTCTATCTCGCTCTCGGATTTCTCAGTTGGTCAGAAGCAGATCGTCCTGAAAAACTCTACAAAGCCCCACTCCTTTTAATTCCGGTCGAACTCATCCGCCAGAAGATCAAGGATAACTACGTTCTCAAATGGACAGGTGATGATCCTGTGACATCACCATCCCTATTGGCAAAACTTGTCGAGCAGGGAATTACGATCCCAGAGTTCATTATGCCTGAAACTGCCGATGGATTCATAGAGTACGTCGCGTCTGTTGATGTCATCGTCAATGAAAAGGGATGGATGTACTGCCCAGACATAACTCTTGATCTCTTCAATTTTCGCAAGTTTGTGATGTTCAAGGATCTCGATCCCGAATCCTGGGACAAAAATTTTTCACCAGAGATGCACCCACTTATCACCGAACTCATTCATCCAAAAGTTTCGTTTATTGCCGAATCTTGCGATCCTTTCCCAGAAAATGAGATTGATTCTCGATTACCATCCGAAAGATCCTACAACATTATGGACGCTGATTCCTCACAAATTGCTGTCATCGAAGAGGCAAAGACCGGAAAAAACCTTGTCATCGAAGGAGCACCCGGCACTGGAAAATCGCAGACAATCGCCAACATGATCGCAGAGATGTTGGTCTGCGACAAAACCATTCTCTTCGTCTCAGAAAAGATGGCTGCACTTGAAGTAGTTAAACGACGTCTGGATACTGCAGGTCTTTCCAGATTTTGTCTTGAACTCCACAGTCAGAAGGCAAAGAGGGGAGAAGTCATCCATGAACTTGAACAAAGTATCAATCATTCAAGCAGTAACACCACGATCCAAGAGAATGTTCATCTTCAGATCGATTTTCTCCGAGGAGAACTTGACGGATACTGCCGCGAGCTTGCAACCCCCATTGGAGCCTGTGCTTTCACCCCGTACGATCTCTTTGCTATTCGCGAACAGTACCGTTACGAATTCGAAGACAGTCCAGAAGGTCCAGGATGCAGAATCCCGCGTGTCGTCATTCCTTTGGCAAAAAAGATCACACCGAATCAGTACAAAGGCGCGATTGCAGCTCTCCATGACATCGAAGCTCTGCTGCCCTCGCTTATGCCAACAGGTAGACCACTCAGTCAGCACCCATGGATGGGTTGTGTTCCAGGTCTCGTTCTCCCACAGGATCGTGATGAAATTCTCGAACTGGTCGAAAATTATCGGATTGCACTCGAAAAGCTACTCTCAACCATGCGAAAGCTCTCTGATCTCACCGGGGTCTCTGTTCCCCATGAGGAAACTGGCATCTCCCGCATGATGGAGTCATGCCGTCTCCTGACAAACGATTTCACCGCAGATGCCGAAACATTGACCAATCCACTCTGGGGCAACCCTGCCGAGATCATCAGGCTAGTTTCAGGTATGCAGAGACTTGCCGATCACCGCACCCACATCCTTGCATCATTTACTCCGGAAATATTCTCGTGCAACCCGAACCGACTTTACTCAGTATTCCGCGAACTCTCAAGAAAAGGAACGCTTGTGAAAATATTTTCCTCATCTTACAAAAAAACCAAGGAGGAAATATCCACCTACTATCGCGGTATAGTCCCACCGGATGCACAAATTCTTCGCGATCTGATCGATGTCCGCGACTATCTCACCAACCGCGAGGTGTGGATACAGAACGAATCGCTCTACGTTTCCGCATTTGCACAGATTTGGAACGGTGAAGATACGGATCTTAATGTACTTTTAAGATATGCAGAATGGATATCCGCCATCCGGCTTATGATGATGGAGGGACTTGCGACACCTCGTACGCTGGAACTCCTCGATGCACGTTCCTTCACCACGACCACAATTGTTTCACTCTTCACAGAGGTAGAGGCTGCGTGCATCATCCACAGTGAAGCCCGTACGAAACTCTTTGCTCGCATCGGTATTTCTGAGATGGGAGAACTGACGTTTGCTGAACAGCGCAAATGCTGTGATCTCTGGTCATCTAGCATCGACGATGTTGTTCTCTGGAGCAAGCTCATCGCTTACACCGACGTGCTCAGTGAGACAGTTGCAGCCTCGCTTCTTGAACCCCTCTTCACTGACAAAATCTTCCCCGGTGAACTTGTCCCGACCTTCCTTGCTGGATACGCAGATTCCATACTTCACGAGGCATTTGTCGAACGTCCGCTTCTTGCACGTTTTTCCAAGATTGCGCACGAACAGAAAATTGCAGCTTTTATCTCCTGCGATCGCGAGGCCATTGCGGAAAATTGTAAGCGCATTGCAAAAATCCTCGATGAAAAAATGCCTAAACTCTACTCGGGAGCGGGTCGCGACTCTGAGATGGGAGTACTCCTAGGAGAATTCAACCGAAAGCGAGGTCACATGTCAATTCGCATGCTCATGAACAAATCTGGCAGGCTGATTCAACGGATCAAACCTTGCTTCATGATGAGCCCTCTGTCAGTTGCCCAGTTTCTCGATCCACGATCCATACAGTTCGATATCATCATCTTTGACGAGGCAAGTCAGGTCAGGCCGGAAGATGCGCTTGGTGCACTCATGCGTGGGCGCCAGGTTGTCGTCATGGGCGATTCCCGCCAACTTCCACCGACTGCATTCTTCGATCAGATCGCCTCCGACGACGACGAAAATGAGGTTGAATCAGTCGCAAGTATAGCAGACATGGAAAGTCTTTTTAATGTCTGCAAACAGTCCTACGAAACAAAACGTTTGCGTTGGCACTACCGTTCGCGGCACGAGTCACTCATCGCCGTATCCAATCAGAAATTCTATGGTGGTGATCTCATGGTTTTTCCATCACCAATGCACGAAACACCTGATTTCGGTCTTTTTTTTGTTCATCTACCGAATACAGTGTATGAACGAGGCAAAGCGGGCATCAATCGTGGTGAGGCACAGGTCGTTGCTGCGGCAGTCATTGAATACTACCGCCGATTCCCGGACAGGACACTCGGCGTTGCTACGTTTTCGACACGTCAACAAGAAGCCATCCGCCACGAGGTTGAACTTTTGTTACGTGACAACCCGGACGTCGAATCTCTGATGCGACCGAATAACGGAGAGATATTTTTTGTCAAAAATTTGGAAACCGTACAGGGAGATGAGCGCGATACGATGCTCATCAGTATTGGTTATGGATTCGACGAAAACCACAAACTAAGCAAAAATTTTGGCCCCCTCAATCAGAACGGAGGAGAACGACGACTGAATGTTCTGATCACCCGCGCTCGCGAGCGCTGTGTGGTCTTTGCAAACTTCCTTGGATCCGATCTGGTCATTGAACCAGGGACTGCTTCTGGTATCTCTGCGCTTGCCACCTTCCTGACCTATGCCGCCGATCGCAATACCCCTCTTGACACAAACGACGACGATGTGCCTGACGATGTGGTTGGATCATTCAGTGACACCATCGAGCAATTGCTGGAGGACAACGGCTACAGCGTTGCGAGAAATGTTGGGTGCACGGGATTTCGAATCGACATTGCCGTAAAAAGTCCCACTGAACCAGGAGTGTACCTCGCTGGAATCCTTTGTGATGGACCATATTACTGGTCATCCCAGGTTGCTCGAGATCGTGACCGACTTCGTGCACAACTTTTGACCGATCTTGGTTGGAATCTCATCCGCATCTGGGCGACCGAATGGTATCAACATCCAGCATCCTGTACCAGAACGCTGCTTGATGCTGTAGAGGTTTCGAAGAAAAAATCTGTTGTGAAAGCAAACCCTGCGATCAAAACTTTTTCAGAGAAATCTTCAGCGGTAATTTCTGAAAAATGGCAGACTGCAGTACCTATCCTTGCATCGTCCACCTCATCTGCCAATCTCCGGCTTGCCCCCTACACCAACTGCAAGGATTGCTCCCTTGATGGTTACCATCATTTTGCATCTGTTTCTGATTCCGTTCTTGGTACGGCAATCGTGCAGATCGTTTCCATAGAAGGGCCAATTTCTGTCCATGTTCTTATCGCTCGGATCAAGGAACTTGGTCGTGTGTCTCGCATGACTCGCGTTTTCCGCGACCGCATTATCTCGATCATTTCCACAGAAGTCGCTGATGGATGCCTTTCCACAGATCTGGAAGGCTTTCTCACAGTTCCCGAGTGCGCAATCTTACCGCGAGAGCGACCAACCAAGTGGTCTCCCATGGACGTATCTCTTGTTGAAATTGTTGTTGCTGCAGTTTTTGTCCTGGAAAAACAGGTTTCCACCACGCGGAACGATCTAGTTCACCAGACAGCTCTCGCTCTCGGATTCAAAGCAACAACACAGGTCAAAAACAGGGTGGCATTTGGCATTAACGCTGGCATTGCAGAAGGCAGTATTCTTTTAGATGGTGAAATCTGCAAAGTTGCCAGGCCAGAGTAGTTCACTCTTAGACTTTTTTCGGATATCGCGTCATGCGTGTTACGCATCACTGTACATACCACTCTTTCCAGGGCAATCAAACATCTAGTAGAGATTCACAATTTGCATCAGGCTCTCCGGAAACTATTAAATACCATTTTCCAACCTATATCTTCTACTCATCTATTTAATTCTCCAATTCCTAACCTATTTTGTTGATTCCTCAACAACAAATTTGACTAATTTTGAAGTACTGGTATTTGATTTTGAGGTTGTTGTACTCGATCTCAGGAATATCCTATATCTGTCACATCAGAACAGTGATTCTTTTCCGGGTTCTCCTTGACCATCCATACCCAATTAATCGAACAAGTACTAGTTTTCGTGATAATGTTGTCGGTGTCTACGTTGTGACATTGCCTAACTACTATTAATGATGATTTGGATGAGTTACTCCTGATTCAAAACAACGTTATATGGCTCGGAGGGGAAAGTGCAAAAAACAACTGAATTTATTCATGATATAACTAATTCAGGATACACCAGCATCCCATTACTTAAATTCAGTCCAAATTTTTCATTATATTCCTGCAGAATAGATCGAACATCCACATCCGAGAATTCCTCTGGATACAGCATTTTCGCAACTGCCAGAGCACCCGCAAACGTCCGCGGACCATACACAATACCAGAATCGATCAAAAATGTCCGATCATTTCGCACCGCTTTTATCGACGAAAAACCAGGTCGTCCCACTAGCGATGAGAATCTGGTCACTGCATCCAGCGTGTTTTTAGTTGTCGTTACCTTGACGATCACATCTGGATCTGTAGCCACTAACCATTCAGGTGATACCTTCGTCGTCCCTGTGGCAATATTCATCAAAAGTACATTCTCCCCTCCCGAAATCCCAAGCAGCAGATCCATCCCAGATCCTACACCCTGCACCGCGTAATCCGTATATCCCTCACAAAACACTCGAGGCATCGGAACATCCAAAGGAAGCCGTGTGGAGATATTTTCAAGTGTTGCGTTGTAAAACATAACAAAATCTTCCGCACGATCACGATTACCTATTAAAATGCCAAGCGAACGCATATCCTGCACCATCGTCGTCGGTTTATAGCAATCGATATACAAAATTGGTACACCCATCGCCTCAATCAGATCCGCATTATTCGGTTTCGAACTGTCGAACGCGATCACTACATCCGGCGACAACGATGAAATCAGCTCAACATCCGGTACATTCCACTTTCCCACGCTCATCGCAGCAGGAAACATCGAACCGATCTCCGTATTATCCCGAATCGATTGCGAAACACCTACAACCATCTCCGACGCACCCAACAGATACAACATTTCCGCCGCATTCGAATTCAGAAGAATAATTCGTTCCACCGTATGAGGTAGCGTAAATACCTCCCCACTCGTCTGCATAACCGTAATATCATCAGTCTCCATCGTAGAATTT
The DNA here is from genome assembly GCA_031255895.1 of Methanocalculaceae archaeon. Classification (GTDB taxonomy): domain Archaea; phylum Halobacteriota; class Methanomicrobia; order Methanomicrobiales; family Methanocorpusculaceae; genus Methanocorpusculum. Next base: position 1,868 of record JAIRRQ010000060.1, on the reverse strand, counting down.
ACACATCCTGAAGCAATCATACATCCAACGAGTACTGCAAGTATTCCAATGATTACCATATTATTTTTTCTCATATGATCTCACCGTAACCTTTTGGAAGATCATCGTACAAATTGAAAACATTATCAAACCACTCATCCCTCAACGCAGGCATTGCCAGACGCTTGTTCAGATACACGAGGAACTCGTCAAACATCAGACACGACCCATCTACAAAATTCACTGATAACATCGTCAGAACAAAAATACTCAGCATAATAAAATATAGATAATTATCAGTAAACATCAGAAACAGCACAAGATCCACAAAAATCAGCCACACAACGGGGATCACAAGCGTCAGAATTGTGCTCATCTTAATCCACAGAGATTCCGCGAAAAAATTAGGTAGATTATTTTCACTCATGTTATTACCTCGTTAAATTGTTGATCAAATAAATAATTGCAGTTTATCATGTTCTGTCCTTGAACTCTTAGGCAAAATGATTTTTTCGACATTTTTGAATCTTCACTCATCATCATCGAGGCTTTGAGGCTTCCAAATTTCGTTGTATCAGAAAACAAACCACCAAACGTTCCAAATTTGGCATGAATTTTTGTGCGTTTCAGAACATATCTCCATCTCTCCGTTCGTTTGTGGATGTTTCACTCTGGCAAAGATGTGGTCAATTTCCTTTTCTCTAGTGGCTCTCTCGAATACATATTCCATATTTCATGAGTGATCTTTGGAATTCGCACAGAACTTGGTTCCGTGATCGATAATATACTCGTCTTTTTCATAAATTTTTTTTGCAGCATTCACATTGGATCAAAAACTCCGTTGTTTCATAGGAAATATTCCCTCCTGCGAGGAACATACGACTCACATCATTCAAAACAACAAAATCCTATTTTTCATCATGTTTGCCTTGATATTGGTTTATATAGACATAGGTGAGATATTTGTCACGCTCGTAACGAATCCAAACATGACAACAAAATCCTCTCAAAAACTCGGATCCAATCAAGTTTTCCTTCAAAAAAAAACGATACATTTGTGCAAATAACGACTATTCACAGCAAAATGACGTTTTTTTGTAGATAATCAACAAATGAAGTTTTGGAGACAGAATCACTGGGAAACGTTCCAAATGCATCACTGCAAGATACAATCCTGTTTTACGATAGCTCTGAACTTGTTGATAAACACGCTCACTCATGACATGAAGTATGTTAATATAATTAAAACAACATGGAAATACCAATCAACTACCATAGAGATAATTAATTGGAAAATTAGCAGTAGATGATGCAGACATAGCCACATGGGACACGTATATAAAGGAAGATCTCTTCATCATCGCAAATGCAGCATCAGAACACACAGGATGCCGCTATGTAGTGGTCGAATCAAAGCCGGAATCAAACACAATAAAATATTATGAGCGAAAAGGATTCGAAGAATCTGGAACACGTCATAACGGTAAAATACTCTTCTTTACTCAATTAACAAAGGAAAAAGAGGAATAACTATAATTTTAATCAGACTCACTAGGTAAAAGACCAGCAAGCACAAGATGAAATCGATACCGGATCCTGCCGTGATCAAAGTGGAAGATGATGCATAATGATCTATTGATTAATTTCGGATGTGAAATGAGCGAAATGAGGCTCGAAAACAGGCAAACTGGATGTAGTTCCTCCTTGACCAAACTAGGCGTGACTCACAACCAGCATAGAACCGCATACTCACTGTATCACAATAATATATTATATGATCGAGTAGCCATACAGTCACAAGCACGCATGCAAGAAAGGTTACAACAAATTTAATTAAAAAACGCTGTTTTTGCGATTTTTCCATGTCCTGCGAATTTTCCGAGAGAGAG
>JAIRRQ010000111.1 GCA_031255895.1 Methanocalculaceae archaeon | reverse complement strand
GCCCTTGACACCTAAATTTTGGTTTTTGCAAGCGACTGTTACATGGGAATCGGATATGTAATGATGCTCGGAAGTGGTGAGATCTTGGTTTTTGGTGTTACCTTGATTCTCGTCTCAGTTTCTGACGGGGTTTACATTTCTTTGTTTTATATTTATCTGATTAGTTGATTTTGTTGTTCGATTCTCAGTGTTTAAACTCATTCATTTATCCTTAAAATTTCTTTGATAATGTAGATTACGTTTTCCGTTCCATATTTCAACCACTGTATGTGTTGATTTTCGCTGTTGACTTGATGTTCTGTCTACTCAAAACACATCGCAGATAATTTCTCTTGAATATATGTCATCTGTGATGATATGAGATTTGAGATGTCGATCTCTGCACGTGATGTTTTTGGGTGTTTTCAGCATTTTCGTGAATATTATTATTGATTTTGTCCTATAGTGCAGATTATCTTCTGTTTTTTTCTGCAGAAATTATGACATCATGAACAGTGCTCAATAGAAATAATTTTGCAACGCAGAACCATTGCAAAAACATAGATATGGACTCGGCGGGATTTGAACCCGCGGCATCTACGTTGCGAACGTAGCTATCTACCCCTGATATACGAGCCCAATAAAAATATCGAGGGAAGATGTTCCCAGTCAGAGGATAATCTCAATATCTAATTGTTCTGCCAATTCCTTATATCTGTTTCGAATTGTGACTTCTGTTACACCCGCAACGTCCGCGACCTCACGTTGTGTTCTCCGTTCTCCAGACAGAATTGACGAAATATAGATCGCAGCCGCTGCAACACCTGTTGGGCCGCGTCCGCTTGTCAACTCCCGCTCGCCTGCCTGTTTCAAGATCTCCATCGCACGCGATTGCACCTCACCTTTCAGACCAAGACCTGAACAAAATCGTGGAACATAGTCGCCAGGAGATGTCGGCAGCAATTTTAGACCAAGTTCACGAGAGATGAACCGGTACGTTCTACCAATTTCCTTCCGGGAAACACGCGAAACCTCGGCAATTTCATCCAAAGTTCTTGGTACATTGCATTGGCGGCATGCTGCATACAGAGCAGCTGCCGCAACACCCTCAATACTCCTGCCACGGATCAGATTCTTGTCCACCGCATCACGGTACACAACTGCTGCTGTCTCACGCACGTTTCTAGGAAGACCTAATGCTGACGCCATGCGATCCAATTCCGATAGCGCAAATGCGAGATTACGCTCTGTTGCATTGGACACTCTGATGCGGCGCTGCCATTTTCTCAGTCGGTACAACTGGGCACGATTTTTCGATGAAATCGCACGACCGTAGCTGTCGCGGTTTCTCCAGTCAATCATCGTAGACAGACCCTTGTCGTGAATCGTAAACGTCATAGGTGCTCCCACGCGGGATCGTTTCATTCGCTGATCATGGTCGAATGCACGCCATTCTGGTCCTCGATCGATGAAATCATCATCCAGTACCAGACCGCAGTGTTGGCATACGAGCTCCGCGCGTTCATAATCATGAACAAGCTGGTGACTGCCACATTCGGGGCATACCGTTGCAGTCGCATCACTACCGCCCAGCTTCTCCTTTACTTTCTCCACAGCGGTACTCTGTCGCTGTTTCATTTTTTCGCGATCCTCTTTTAACTGCCTCAGCTTCTCGAGTTCTTTTTCCATCTTGAATCTCCTGTCTTCGGGGAGTGAGAATTTCCATCTCTCGTGTATCCTGATACATGACGGAGTTTTTTCGGAATTTTCGGCTTTGAACCGGGAATAACATATAAACTGTCCCCTACATCTGCCAGAACACCATCGTTGCATAAAACGGTAAGATATGGTCGTGCTATGTTCCCGTAGAGATCGACGATTTTCCCTATTGGGCGTTTGTTTGCATCTGAAACCTCCGAATACAGAGGTGGAAGCTGTCCAGCATCACTTTTTACAACAAGCAACCGCCTTCCAAGAACCGCCGTAACTTCTCCTGCAAACTTCACAAATCAACCTCAAATATCATACCGCATATATCGCGGATTATTGCGGAATCAAACCACAGGATATATATGCAATATATTATAATGACAAACTTATATATAATGATTCTCCAGTGTCGTAAAATAATGGTTATGATAAAAACAAAGAATCAAATGTTTGAGAAAGAACTTTTTTTGCCTCACTCTCACTCATCCCTGCTCCGCGTGCAACCATGTACCGCATGTGCTCACTCATCAGATCTCCTAATTCGTGTGCATCCGATTCCACCACTATATCCACGCCCGCGTGGTGTGCCATCGAGAGTACATGCCCGTTTGTATGGCTGTGCCCTCCACGTGACGTAATTTCAAGTAGTACCTCATTTTTGGCCGCAAGACTAACATCCTCTTCTTTAATTAGGCCGGGATGTGCCAAAATATCCACGTACGCACTTGAAAGCGCCGCTGCGTTCGTCCCAGGTGCGACTGGTTCTGCAATTGTCTCCCCGTGAACAATCACAATCTCTGCACCGAGATATTTCGCATATTTCGCAAGTTCATCTATCTGATCCGGTGGCACGTGAGTAATTTCAATTCCTGAAAACAAACGAATCCCATATAACTCAGCAGATCGCTTCACAGCCATCTCAGCACGGATTAACTCTCGAACATTTGAAAAATCGGCGTGATCCGAAATTGCCATCTCTGTATATCCGAGAATCGCCATCCGTCTGATTAATTCAGTTGGTAATAGTTTTCCGTCGCTCATCGTCGTATGGCAGTGAAAATCGTACATCGATTATACCTCGTTTAATTTGTGGGCAATTTTTTGGAGTAACTCTTCTTTACTCCCCTTATAATCAATCTGCAGCCTGCCATCGTGGAAAAACCAGTGTGCTGGATGCCGCACGTCCAATTCCTCATCAAGCACTGTAAGTTCGCATAATTTCGCCGCTCGTCTAATCTGCGCAAGATTCGGTGACGTAACTGCGAGCGTCTTTGCTACACGCCTTCCTTCAGTTCTGGTCAGTTCTGCATCAAAGTAGCATGGATAGAGATATCGAATTGCCATAACTATTATGATATTATGTGTGAAAATCTATAAGATGATTGGTGCTCTGTTGAAAGGATATTGATTATGGTGTTTGTTTACTGTCAGGTTGTAAAGTAATCGCGTATTCGTACATTTTCCTTTCTTCGTTGTTCATAATGATCGCAGTTGGCATAATTACACTTTTTGTTCGGTAATATATCATATCAGCATCAATTACTGTGATTTCTAAATCAGCAGGAAAAAGGGATAAAATTCTGGATATTCGAGTGCTTTTCATATCCAAGAGTGCAAATCTGCGTCATATAGATGATATTGGAATTGTCAGGATCAATTTCGACAATCGATTGTTATTGTGTTTTTTCCATTTTTCAGTCATTGTTGAAATTACCAGAATGGACTGTAACAAGCAGAAAAATTGCTATTTTTGAGAACACATTTTTGATAGCTTCATCATGCACGATTGTGTTTGGGATGTGTTGCGTGCATTTTGGTGCAAGAATATTTCTGACACTAAACAATATGTACGCATATATTATACGATATAGTCTCAGTATCTATTTGGTTTAAATCATATTGTGTGTAATTTTTCGATCAAAAAGACATTTTTGACGATTTTAATGTGGCAAATTCATACGCATGAGGAACAATGTATCTATAAACCAGACGCACACCAATAGTACTTCTATGCACCACGTGAACGTTCATATGGAGGCCGAGATTTATGGTGCTAATAACCGTCTCGCAGAACGCAATGCAGAAGATTTCAAGGCATGCGGCATTCGCGCGTTCGATCTACTCGGAGCGATAGGTTCGGGCAAAACCTCGCTTATTGAACGAATCGTCCCTGAACTCAAAAAACGCAACCTCAATACTGCCGCAATCGCAGGAGACGTCTATGGTGACGATGATTTCCAACGGATCGTCAACGTTGGCATCCCTGCTTTCAATGTAAACACAGGCAAAGAGTGCCATTTAGATGCTCATCTCGTTCGTCATGCCCTTGATCACATGAATCTCGATGACATCGACATAGTTTTTATTGAAAATGTAGGCAACATGGTTTGCCCGACTGACTTCAAACTTGGTGCGGAAAAGCGCATCGTTGTCATCTCAACCACCGAAGGTGATGACGTTGTTAACAAACATCCGATGATGTTTCGGGATTGCCAGATTGCTGTCATCAATAAAATTGATCTCGCCGAAGCCGTCGACTGCAACATAGAACGCATGATCATCGACATCAAACGCTATAATCCCGAAATGATCATTCTCAAAACTGATCTTCGCAAGGGAGAGGGCGTATCTGAAATTGTTGATGTCATCCTTTCCTAATGGCATTTAAATATCCTGAAAGACTATATATACATAAGATATAAGACTAGACTCTGGAAAAGACTGAGATGATCCAACTCGAGTATGATTTGGATCGCCCGTTCACAGACTTTATTGTTTTCGGGTGTTTATTCAGGGAAACAGATTATCGGAGACGCTAATTCATGCTTTGGCAAGGAAGATCAGTAAGAAAGTTCACTGGTGGCCGTTATCACGCCAACCGAGGCAAAAAACGGTTTGAAATCGGAAGATATCAGGCAGACACCATTATCGGAGAAACCCGAGTAAAGATCATCAGAGTAACTGGTGGTAACACGAAAGTCCGTGCACTCCGCTGTGAGTACGCAAATGTCAGCGACAAAAAGATCGGCAAAGTTCAGAAAGTCAAAATTAACTCTGTCGCAGCGAATGCAGCAAACCCGAACTATGTTCGCCGGAATCTAATGACCAAGGGTGCAATCATTGCGACAGATCTTGGCAAAGCTCGCATCGTTAGTCGTCCTGGTCAGGATGGCGTTATCAACGCAGTTTTGCTCGAATAAACAAAGCATTTTTTTTCTTTTCTGTTTCGTTCATGGAAAATATACTTATTCGTAGCAGTGCCCAATATTAATATATAATGGTTGTGTCCTATCAATATTCTAATCGTTGTTATCTTTGGCTTGAAACAGATGTTCTATTCGTGATATTTCTCAATACCATCGCGTTCCTTGCTGGGAGGCAGTACAACTTCAGAACTGATGCCGATTCTATCAAACGTGAGATTTCCATCATTCTTGCTCATGATCGATTTGACTTTGAAAAGATTGAATACGGTGCAAACGCCAGCAAGATCATAACCGATGTTGTAGATATTCTTGTAATTTTTATTGATACCATGTTGAAATCCTCTGGTAACGTTCCCTTAAGTGATCATCGATTCACGATCTGCCCTGTGGAAATGGGGTGTGGATCGAGATCTTCATCAACAAAATCCCCTTTATCGAAGGATTCGATGTGATGGACATGATAAAAATGAATTTCGAGGTCCTTGCGTGAACGAACTGGATGTGGTGGTTGCCGCCCCTTTTCGACATGGAAGAAAAGATCGGGTTAGTAAGATGGAACTAGTGTTCTATTATGTGCAGGACAAACGATGGATGAGTCTGGATCAGGCAAAAAAATTGATCAACCTCGCAACGAAACGTGGTCTTCTCATCAAAGAGGGAGGGGGGAGTATCTATCACTGTGCCTCCTCCCTTGCAAATGTCACTATTCCTCTTGGTTTTCATCCCAGCGATGAGATCTTCGTTGAAACATCTGAAGAACAGGATCCGATCGAGGTACTGATCGATGACATTGCCACAACAACCGGTAGATCCAAAGAAAATCTTGCTGCGGAAATGCGCGAGATATCTGAACACTTCGACAATCTCCTTGTCCCAGAAATTTCCGTTATTCTTCTTGCGAAAAAATATGGTGTTAGTTCTGTTGCTTATATCTCAGTTCTCCGCGCGGAAATGCGCGAGAGACAGTAGTTTTTTTTGATTTTTCCAGAAATAGTTGACAGGATGAGTGATGGCAGCGTTCTCATTTTGAGTAAATCACAGATCGTATGCTTTCGGTTTTTCATCACTTCACAGGAATAAACAGAAATACTCAGGACATTAGTGTCCATCCTGTTACGAAAGATAATACATTCTGATCTCATTTCATCGGGCATTAGCAGATCTGAAATATTTTTGTGAGATATACAGATAGATGCTTCCGCGCAGGAATGTTGTTGTTATTGCGGAAACAACAAGAGATGATGGATAAGTTATATTGGGGGATATTTATTCTGTCGGTGCAAATATCTCTGCGATCGGTTTTTCGCCGTAGGTGGTGATTTTTGCATTTATCTGAACAAAATCAGCTGTGATCTCATTGCCACGTTGCCCCTTCCGTCCTCGTTCACCGCTGTGTGTTGCGTGGAATCCAAATCCATTGGAAAGGAGAATATTTCTTCTTCCGTTACCTGGAAGATCTGGGCGACTAGGGGTTCCGGTTTTGTCCGAACCACCTGTTATTGTAATCTTATGACCACTTAGACCAAATGGAGCACCGTCAATCTCGGCACCAATCTTTTTTCCTAGTAGTGTGCCAGCAGCTGCGCCCGTGGCATCTATTTTGTACGAAAGACCGGTTTTTGGGTCTGACACTACTATCTTAAAATCTACCATTGTGTTAGCACGTCTCCTCTATATCAATAGAATGCTGAAATACTTATATAAATACTATCTTTTGAGTTATATTATTTTCCCCAAAATGGCTGATTCTTGCGGAAAATATTGGTGTACTCTTCCAGTGCTTCTTGCGCACCTATATTTAAATGAGACCGCATTTCCGTCTCCAAGATCTTCACGTGTCGTTCGGGCACGGCGACATAAAGTATCTCACCAATCTCAATTTGTCGCCCGATGGTTACTCCGTCAATCGAAACCGCGACCTCAACTCCCTCTTTAGCTTCCTGGATATTCTCCTTGTTGAGTTTGATCTGTTTGATCTCGCCTACTACTTTTCCTTCGCGCGTTGCAACATCGACATGTGGCCTGAGAATACCTCCCAGGACTCGCACCCCCACAACAGCAGGTCCACTTTGGCGAAACACACAATCGGGTAAAATCGAAAATTTCGCTGGAAGAACGATCGTTTCAAATTGTTTCGCTTCTTGTGCACGGATCATCTCATTGCGCCAGTTGATGTAGTCTTCAATGAGTTTGTAGATGATGCGGTTGGAGAATATTTTCACATCAACCTCTTCATCTCGGATCATTGTGTCCGCATCGGGCAGCAAAGGGACGTTGAAACAGAGCATCGTCTTGTAAAGCTCGTCCTTCATCACGTTGATTTCGATTAAATCGTGGCGACTGACTGCCCCAACCTCTGCACGCATAATTGGAATGTTTTTTTCTTCGAGTTCCTTTGAAAGCGCTTCCAGTGCACCGATGGTATCGGCGCGAATCGTGATGCCTACATCGGAGATCTTTACATTGATTTCTTGCATCTCTTCTTTTATTTTGGTGACTGTTTCATCACGATCGCCGCGAATTACCCGGATAGGTGAGCCAGCAATGACATCTTCCAGGTGTGATGCGGTGATCTTCACACCGGCTGCTGCCGTTACTGATTTCACGCGCTGGAATTGATCTTCGATCAGAATTTCTTTCATCGGTCGTGGTTGCAGGAGCACCCTGACTTTTGTGATGATCACTCCCTCGGTACCGACAATCGCAATTTCGTCGCCTATATTGATGATACCGTCGTAGAGAATCACATCAAGCGTTGTGCCAAGACCTCTCTCCTCTTTGACTTCAAGTACTGTGCCGATACCTGGTCCCTCAACTGTGGTCTTGAGATTTTCGGTCAAAAATCGTTGCGCAAGACCGATCATCACCATCAGCAGATCACCTATGCCCTCACCGGTTACACTGCTCACCGGCACGATCACCAAATTGTGCTGAAAATCGCTCACGCGGTCGAATCGTTCGGAGTTGAATCTCATCTCGGAAAGTTTTCCGATTAGTTCGTAGACACGATTTTCACATTCTGTCTGTACGCGTTCGCTCTGATTTTTATAGGATCTCAGGAATGATGCATTTATCATTGGTTTCCAGCCAGGGATGCGATCTATCTTCGTTGCTGCAATCACGAATGGGGTCTTGCAGTTCCGGAGAATTTGGAGTGTTTCAATCGTCTGTTGTTTGAATCCTTCATTGAAGTCAACCACCAGAATCGCAATGTCGGCAAGTGCGCCACCGCGGGCACGGAGCGTGGTGAATGCATGATGTCCTGGTGTGTCGATGAAGAGAAGACCTGGGATATTTGTCTTCATCCTTCTAAGATCACCACTCCTCTTTTGAATCGAGTCTATTGGGATCATCGTTGCACCGATATGCTGGGTAATTGCCCCCGCTTCGTCTGCGACAACGCGTGATCCCCTGATATGATCCAGGAGTGACGTTTTCCCATGATCAACGTGCCCTAACACGCAGACAATAGGGGTGCGGATATGTTCTACTGTCATTTCTCTATTACCTTCTCTCTGATGGTAAAAACAGAGGTAAAAACTACGTAAGTATTGGCAGTGGTCAGTAATAAACGTAAATGGCGATATGATCAGTATCTAAAGGATACGTTAATATTTGGGAACGCCATATTTAATAAGGTGCTTCATATGGAATATGAAACCATTTTAACTTGTTTCAGACGCGTTTGTTTTCAGGCTAAGGTAGGGTAGCTGGACATCCTATAGGACTGTGGATCCTTTGACCCGGGTTCGAGTCCCGGCCTTGGCCTTTTTGTTTTTTTGAAATTGCATTTTTGTGTGTGATTCTGGATCTGGAAAATAAAAACTGGAAATCTATTGGTTCAGGTGACAATAGAGCAATGGCATTTAGCTGTGTGTTTGACGGTGATAGTCATCTACTAATCAACCTACATCGAAGCATCAGAATTTACAATCATGGTCATGAATGACACATTTGTTGATAGCGGCGCGTCCAGTAAGTTCTATGTCGATGAAATGATCGTAATAAATCAAAATACATCTTTCCAGATTCATCAGAGTTTACAGAATTCACATTCCTGACTGTCACAGGGAAGATTCTCGATTTTCCACTTCAGTGCCCAGTATTTGACACCTCGTACAACCTCCATCAGTTCAATCCCACTTTCTGTTAGCGTGTACTCGGAACGGATCGGAACAATGGTTGCGTTAATATTTTTTGATATAATTCCTTCTACCTCTAGTTCCTTCAGTCGTTCGGATAGAACCTTCGCCGTAATTTCAGGCAACCGATCCTTCAACTCCGAAAACCTGCGGATATGGTTATTCCCCTTAAATAGCTCAAGAATAATTAGTAATGTCCATTTTTTTGTCAGATATCGAACGGTCAGATTCACTGTGCAGAACTCATCCATGAGAAAAAGATGTGGTGTAATCTCCTATCTACTTTCGTATCTATTTTATACTATGTATAAATATCACTCAAGTTCGAATTCGTGATTACTGTGTTCGATGATTTTGTCGTTATCCAATGCAAGAATCACATCAAGTCTTGAATCATATTCAACATATCCATGGTAATAACCACCATTATCATCGTACTGGCAAGTGTTACAGCAACGTTTGCAACGTAGATCATGGCTATGAAAAGAAATCTCAGTGAATATTCAGGTAAACACCGGATACTTCATCTCGGGAATCTGCGCGACGTAGTCGTCAATGAACGTCTTCATTCTTTGTAAATGGTGAATTGACAGCATCCGCGAGAGTACTGAGGGTCATGTGAACCAAAGCAACGATAAACCACATCAATCTGTGCCGGTTGGGTAGCTGAACAGTCGTTTAGTTGTCTTTTTCGCATTATGATGAGGTCATCCATCTCCTGAGAACTGTTCTGTGTGAATGCTACTATCATCAGAAATGCGAAGGCCAAGCATCAGCTGATAATGTATGATGATTTTTATAATTATCTGGTACGCGTTCCGCAAGTTGGTGACATTGGTTGTCATTGAGCGGTGGATGAGGATCTGTGTCCTTCTGGAAAACGTCACGATTGGGGTGGTACCAGAGGTAATTGATGATCCAACCGTGCATGTTGTCTATTTTGCTGCAATTGTGGAAGCAATTGGCGTTATATAGTGTTTTTTTGATGGAATTGATGGGTGTTCTTATCCAGATGGTGTTCAGTTATTCCATACTTCATTTTTGTTAGGTGGCTAACAAATAGTATTTTTTTTCTTCATAGTATGGTTTTGGAAACTTTTTCCTATATCTCTGGGTATTGACAATATACTTACTATTCAATCGAAATGGATATGAATGGTGAAATCATGTACTGCCAACAATGCCAGGAATCAAAAATATCTGCCTGTACTCTTGGTGGATCTTGTGGAAAGAATAAATTCGTTGCCGAGGTGCAGGATCGAGTGTTATATTCTCTTTCTGCCCTTGCTCTCCGTGCAAAAGCCGCAAACATCTCTCTTGAACCATGTGTTCTGGAACCTCTCTTTGCAACGCTGACTAACGTCAACTTCGATGAGGCACGGTTCAAAGAATACCTCTCCTGCATCACCTCTCACTATGATGCTCTGTTTCCGACAGTTGGTGACCCTTCTTTCGACGCACCCGCTGGTCTTGACGCTATCAGTGATGTTGACGTCCGTTCTCTGTTTTCGCTGCTGTTGTTCGGTGTAAAGGGTCTTGCCGCCTATTACTCACATGCAATTGTCCTCGAAAAAACCGATGATGCAATTCTTCTCTTTATCCGCGATGCACTTGCATCACGGTTTGAGGATATCACTATCGATCAACGCATCGCACTTGTTCTCGAGTGTGGTAAATACGGTGTTGTAGTCCTCGCACTTCTTGATGCCGCAAATCAGATCTACGGCGTTCCAGAGATAACAAATGTCTCAACCTGTTCAGGAATCCGTCCTGGAATTCTTGTGACAGGTCATGATCTCAAAGATCTTGCCATGTTGCTTGAGGCAACGAGGGATACTGGGGTCGACGTCTACACACACGGCGAGATGCTGCCAGCACATGCGTATCCTGCGTTGAAGAAATATCCGCATCTTCGCGGAAATTTCGGTGGTTCGTGGGTGGAACAGAAAGTGGATTTCGAAAAGTTCCACGGTCCGATCCTTTTCACCTCCAACTGTCTTGTGCCGCCCGCACCGACTTATGCGGATAAAGTTTTCACCACCGGTGCTGCTAGTTTTCCGAATCGTCCTCATATCTATGCAAAACAGGATGGAAGTAAAGATTTTTCCACCATCATCTCCCTTGCTAAGATCTGCCATCCGCCTGAAGAATTGCATCGCCCTGCTCTCCTGACTGGCTGTGCCCATGATGCCGTTCTCTCTCTTGCTCCCAAAATCATTGAACTGATCAATGGCGGAAAGATCCGGAGATTCGTGGTCATGGCTGGATGCGACGGTCGCGACGAGCGAAGAAGCTATTACACTGAATTTGCTAAGGCCCTTCCCCATGATACCATCATTCTCACCGCAGGCTGTGCTAAGTATCGCTACAATGCTCTTGCACTTGGTGACATCGATGGCATTCCCCGCGTTCTGGACGCGGGTCAGTGCAACGACTCCTATAGTCTTGTGATCATCGCTCTTGCTCTTGCGGATGCCCTCGGCTGCGATGTAAACGATCTGCCTGTTTCTTACAACATCGCCTGGTATGAACAGAAGGCAGTCCTTGTCCTACTTGTCTTGTTGCATCTCGGCGTGAAAAATATCATACTTGGTCC
>JAIRRQ010000016.1 GCA_031255895.1 Methanocalculaceae archaeon | reverse complement strand
CAGAGCAATTCATCCCGCATGAGCGCGTTGTTTGCTTCCTGCAAATTCCACGGAAGACATCGAATTCCTTCGGCTGCACGTTCAGCTGGCGTCATGCGAAAGATATTTTTGTCGACGTTTTCCGGAGGTTCAATTTTGTTGATAACACCGTCCATTCCTGCAGCGAGCATCACAGCAAAGGTAAGGTATGGGTTGCAGGTTGGATCAGGACTCCGCAGTTCGGCACGTGTACTTTTGCCGCGCGATGACGGTACGCGGACGAGAGCTGAGCGATTTAAGGCAGACCAGCCAACATAGACTGGTGCTTCGTAGCCGGGGACTAGACGTTTGTAGGAATTTATAGTTGGATTTGCAATGCGAGTGATGCCAGCGATATGTTTCAGGAGACCGGCGATGAAATGGCGCGCGATGTTGGAGAGTTGGTGATCTCCGTTTGGATCGAAGAACACATTCTGTCCATCCTTCATCAACGAACAATTGACGTGCATACCGGAGCCATTGATGCCAAAGATGGGCTTTGGCATGAAGGTCGCATGAAGGCCGCGTTTTAAGGCGAGAGTTTTTGCAGCAGACTTGAAAGTCACAACTTTGTCGGCCATGCCAAGTGCATCGCCATAGGTGAAATCGATCTCATGCTGGCTTGGGGCAACTTCATGATGAGATGCCTCGACGTTGAATCCCATTTCCGACAATGAAATTACCAAATCATTTCTGACATCTTCTCCGAGATCAGTCGGTGTCTGATCAAAGTATCCGTTGTGATCTTGGAGATTAACAGATGCGTGGCCATCAACCATCTGGAAAAGAAAAAACTCCATTTCTGGCCCAACATTGAAGACATAGCCGAATTTTGCTGCATTTTTAATCTGAGTGCGCAAAATGTAGCGCGGATCACCCGCAAACGGTTCGTTGTGCGTTGTGTAAACATCACAAATAAGTCGTGCAACCTTGAATTTCTCGTCCGACCATGGAATAACTTGGTAAGTTGTCACATCGGGACGGAGCAGCATGTCAGATTCTTCCAATCTTGCAAACCCATGAATGGATGATCCATCAAAACTAATGCCATCGGTCAGAGCCTTCCTCGTCTGTTTTGTCGGAATTGCAACATTTTTCAGCTTTCCTTCTAGATCCGAGAACTGAAGGAGAACAGTACGTACCTCATTGTTTTCAAACTGTGAGAGAACAGCATCAATTTCGTCAGAAACCATATACTGTATGTAAGAGATGAAACGATATTAAACCTGAACTTGATGATCGATTGATACTGTTGCTAATGAGTCATTAACGCAGAAACTCTCCATCATCAGATATTTATTTCAATTTTTAAGTACATCATTATGTTCAATATTTCTGAAATGAATATTTTCACGAATTTTCTGCAAAATTGTGATACAAACCGTTTTTCCCAGTTTAGTCACATTTCCATCCACACCAACCATATCAGTGTACTAATATTAATATCTGTTAATATCTAGGGAAACAATGTTCCTGGAAAATTATTTTTAAAAAAACATATCAAAAGATGTGCTCTTTGTTTTTTCGATTGCGCTTCTCTTTGTTGAATCAAATTCACTCCAGTCCCAACCGAGTGCTTCAAATATTCGTATTAAAGGTGCTTTAATGGTCTTTTCGAGCATAGTTTCCCAATCAATGTCACGGAATAATTCCAGAGGAACTTGATCAGAATATTCGAAGCAAATCACGTCAGTATCTGGATATGTATTATTCGAAATATTTAAGAAATTTAGCTTATTTTGCTTGAATTTTTCATTGTTTTTAGGATTATATGGTGGGCGATTGATGTAGAGACGTTTTGGCTTGCTGCCACGTTTGAAATCGGTACCAAGGTACGTGTTTGAGTACTTCGCTCCCCGACCGTGTGCATCGAGTACTGTGTAGTCATCAAGCGATTTGTTGATGCCACTTGGGATTCCTGCTTTTTCCAGCGGACATCTACCCGCACGATACATACGAAGGACTTCAGGTAGATATTCTTTGACCTCAGTTTTCCCGTTTCCTTTGAGAATCATCTCAAGTACCCGTTCCTGTACTTCGCGGGTAATAGGGGCTGAATCGGAACGTTTCATTTCAAAACCAGTGATGTCAATTTTGTCAACGTTCTGTCCTTCTTTCCAAATCAGATGACCGGCATACCGCTTTTTTGAACCACCCTGGAAGAATCTCCGATAGATCTTTTCAAACTTGATGGAGAAATGATTTTGATCCGCAGCAAGAATGTTCCTGGAGAAATCGACGTAACTTGCGTTCAATTCAGTTTCGAGTTCGTGGGCAATCTTCATCGTTTCATCCCACGAAATCATCGGTAGTTGAACAAAACAGGAGTCGGTGTCACCATATATCACCTCGTAGCCACGAGTGGTGATGACGTCTCTGGTGTGCTGGATGATAGCTCTGCCAACAGATGTAACAGCGGATCCGATATCGCGGTCGTAGAGTCGGAAACGCGAAAAACCTGATACACCATAATATGTGTTCATGATAACCTTCAATACGTTCTGCTGCATGTCGTAGAGCGTGTACTCCTGTGAATCATAGGGGAAGGTGTTGCGAAGTTTTTTACGATTGTCACGTTCTGCCAGGAGTTCGCTGATGATGTTGCGCGTGAGACCATCTGGACTTCGGGTAAATCGAACGCCATTGGGTGCGTTGATTTCACCTTCTGAGGATTTAGTTTCGGGGGAGGCATTTAGGGTCATCATTGCCATTGGATAGAGAGATTTTAAATCGAGCACGATGACGTTTTCCTTGACTCCTTTGCTTGCGGCAAAGACAATAGCCCCTTCAAATTCTTCTCCGGTGGAATTTCCTTTGGAAGGGAGAACAAATTTTCCAAAAGCCCTGCGGAGAATGTAGATGTCGATAACGTTGGAAGAATTGAGTGTTTTATCTAAGGGGCATCCAACGTAGCGAGAAATTTCCTGATAAAATTCGATAATCTTGTTCTTGCGATTGATGCCAACACACAATTCCACATCCTTGAAATTGTACTCGACCATCTTCATCGGATCTCTATTCCAGAGATCACCAAGTGTTCCAGTGTAGCGAACTTTTCGCTCTCCAAGTTCTTCTTCCGCGATGGCATCAAGTCGATAGGATTCTTTTTGACTGCCTTGCATTTTTTTGTATGCTGTCAAAAGATCGAATATGACGCGCCCACGCATGGCATTTCGTTCGGTCGTTCCTGGTAAACGTGCGAATGCGTCGATTTTGAATCCGAGATGTGTAGCCCGCTTGAGAATATAATCGGCGTCAAAATCAGCGAAATTCCATCCGGAAAGAATGTCAGGATCTTTTTCCCGGATGTAAGCGATGAAGGAGATGAAGAGTTCTTTCTCAGTATTATGAACACAAATAGTGTGGCGGTTGCGAATAAAGCAACCATTGTCAAGACCCGACTGTCCGTAGTAGTCGACAGGAGTGTCACTAAGGAGGACGAATGTTGTGTAGTGGTCGTCGTAGGAGTCGTGGCAGGTGAGACATGTTATCGGATCGCGTTCAGGCACTGGAAATCCGTTGCGATCGTCGCATTCAATGTCACACATGCAGACGCGTGGTTTTGAATCAACAGTGGTTGGTGCAAGTTCAGTGTAACTGCATACTTCAGAGGGGGCCGAAACTCCACCGGTAATGCCAGTATCGATGAGGAAACGAGTGGCAAAAGGAATATCTGCTTCATAGTGATGGTAGCTATCACGTAACATCCGCACATCAGTTGGTTTTCCAGTGTAAATGCGACGAAGCGGTTCTCCTTTGATAGAGACTGCTTTATCCTGCGTGACTTCGATGGAATCTGGATGAGGCAAATCTGCTTCCTTTTCCCAGATCCAAAAATAAGGGCGAAAATCGGTGATTTTGAGGTGATGAGCAGTACCTCCGGTAGTTTTGCCGAAAATGTGGACAATCGGACCATCAGGTGTATTGGTGTACTCAGTCTGATTAATGGCGATGATAATAGAGGACGATTCTTCACTAGACATCAAAACCTCCTACAAAGGCTGGTAAGATAATCGACTGCATCACGGAGTTTGTTCTCTTCCCAGTCGTCGAAAACCCAGGAATCGTCAATTGTGGCACAGTTTCTACCGAGAACGACGGGAAGGCCAAGTGCACAACCATCGATGTTGTAGGCACCATCAGCGGGGATGGAGCAGGTAATTAACTGGTGTGAATCAGTTACGATATATTTTATCATGTTGCAAATGTGGTAGGCTGGACCAAAAATTGTCCCAGATTTTCCTTTGATAATCGGCATAGAGGAGTCACGGATGTTCGTGAGAATTTCTTCACGAACTACGTAGGGTACGTCGATTTCGAGGTGCGAAAAGATGGGGACCTGGTGCTCTCCATGTTCACCAAGGACATGAGCATCACCCGTGATTCCGATGGAAGTGAGTGCGAGAGAAAATCTACGACTGTCCAGAAGACCACCGAATCCAAGTATCTGCTCCTGCGCAAGAGTGGTATGTTTTGCGAAGTACCAGGTAAAAATATCCATGGGATTGGTGACGACGACGAGGTTGCCACCAAATCCTGCAAGCATTTTTGCTGCTTCCCTAGCTACCGGCAAATTTGTATCGAAGAGATCTGCACGCGTTTTGACATTTGGAGTTCTCGCGGATCCTGCGGAAAATACACAGAAATCTGCATCCCGCAGACGTTTTATGTCACAAGAGACAGGGATGTCCACTGCGTGGATTATATCAAGTTTCTGCGCAATGGAGATCCGCTCATACATGTCGTGCAGAATTACTTCATCGACGAGACCGAGAGTTGCTGCGAGGAAGGCTACCTCCCCCCCGATCCGGCCAGCACCAAGGCATGCCAGTACTGTCATATCCAGTTATATTGAACGGGGCAGGTTATGAGAGTTGGCCATCCTATTCAGCGAGACAAATCAAAAATATGGAGTAATTGGTTAGTTGTGCTTATTCGACATTTCGGATGGTATTCTTTTCGTACCGCGAGATTGTTGCGTTTTTCTGGTTCTGATATTTCGCATCGAGTTTTTCGCCGTAAGGACAGGCACAACGTCTGGTTACGTAGAAAACGAGCTGACCAATGGGCATTCCTGCGTGAACACGAACCGATCGGCAGTTGGCATTGCACATTTCAAGTGTGATGGTTCCGGAAAATCCGGCATCTATCCAACCTCCGGTCTGATGGAGTTCGATACCAAGGCGTGCAACGCTACTTTTTCCTTCTATTGAGGATACTATGTTGTCTGGGAGGGTGATAGTTTCGAAGGTTTCAGCAAGAACGAACTGACCAGGCATGATGTCAAAATAAGAACCTTTCCATTCGTTCGTGTGAGAGATAATAGTCTCTCTTTTGTATGGGTCTATAACGTCGTCACAAGGTTCGTACCAGACGAAGTGGTTGCCAAGACGTATGTCCAGCGAATTCGGCTGTATGAGTGTTGGTTCGTATGGATCCACACCGATAAACCCACGTGCTATGTGATCTGCAATTTCCCAGTCTACCAGAATCATATTTTTAATTATATGATGTAGAGATACAAAAAGAATAGAGGTGATGCGATGTATGTGATACTGCGAAATGTTTTGTGCGAAACATGTTCTGGAAAACAGAGCGGAAATTGACGATTGGTGAATACTCTGTCATCTCCAAAGGAACACAACTTATATTCAAAAAAATAAAAATCATCCACGTAAGTGATGAAATCAGCGCTATTTCAGTCGACAAAGCAGTAGAAGCATTCAGGGAGAGACCAAAACGATTGTCTCATCATCATCAACTATTTCACGCAGAAAAAAACACTCAAAAACTCACATAATGAAACGTTTGGCATCATCTCAGAAAACATTACCCATATGCAACTCTGTAAACGGAGAGATTATCATTCGAAATTTTACCGTTGCCAAGTTGATCGATGGAATGAACACTCACCCAGACAGAAAAAGATCAGTTACCTGCAATCATATCCAAAAAAAACGCATGAATCCTCACATCCATCTCGAGTTCTGGATGGAACGCAAGTGCCAACTGATTTTTTTCCCGTACCGCAACAATGCGTCTATTCACAACCGCAAGAATTTCGACGTCGTCTCCTAAATCGCAGATCGAGGGAGCGCGGATAAACGTCATAGGAACATCACCCATATCTGCAAAAGATGCAATTGTTTCGAAACTTCCCAACTGTCTCCCATAGGCATTGCGCACCGCCGTGATATTCATCGTCGCAAGACAGGGAACACCCCCCTCAACACGTTTTGCAAGAACGATCAAACCAGCACACGTGCCCATCACAGGAAGACCATCGGAGATCAGATCCCGCAGAATCCCCAACATACCAAGATCATGCAAGAGTTTCGTCATCGTCGTGCTCTCGCCACCTGGAATCACCAAACCATCAAATTGTTCACCAAAATCCGCAGCCTTCCGAATCTCAGACGTTTCCACACCAAGGAATGAAAAACGTGAAATATGTTCCACAAACGCCCCTTGTAAAGCAAGGACACCAATCCGCATAGAATTTTACAGACCCCGCTCAGCAAGCAAAATCGCAATTTCATCCGCATTAATACCAATCATCGCCTCACCGAGATCCTCGGAAAACTCAGCCAGCATCTTCGGGTTATTATAATTCGTCACAGCTTTCACAATAGCAGCCGCACGTTTCACCGGATCACCCGACTTGAAAATGCCCGAACCTACAAAGACACCCTCGGCACCAAGTTGCATCATAAGCGCCGCATCCGCAGGAGTCGCAACGCCACCTGCAGCAAAATTCACCACAGGTAGTTTTCCATTTTCGTGCACAAAATGAATCAGATCGTAGGGGACTTGAAATTGCTTTGCCGTCTCGTACAATTCATCGCTACGCATCCCTACAACCCGACGGATTTCACTCTGCATCGTGCGCATGTGACGGACAGCCTGCACTACGTCACCGGTCCCTGCCTCGCCCTTCGTCCGAATCATTGCCGCACCCTCGGCAACACGACGGAGTGCCTCACCAAGATTTTTTGCGCCGCACACAAACGGCACCTTAAACTGTGTTTTGTCGATGTGGTACACGTCGTCTGCTGGGGACAGGACTTCACTCTCATCAATGTAATCAATCTCAATTGCCTCAAGAATTTGTGCTTCAACAAAATGGCCGATACGAACCTTTGCCATCACCGGAATCGATACAACATCCTGAATACTTTTGATCATTTTCGGATCGCTCATCCGAGACACCCCACCTGCCACACGGATATCTGCAGGAATACGTTCCAGAGCCATAACCGCACATGCACCCGCATCTTCGGCAATCTTTGCCTGATCCGATGTTGTCACATCCATAATAACTCCACCTTTCAGCATTTGTGCGAATTCCCTGTTCAGTTTCAGACGATTTTCTATCATAAATATCACATTAAATATTGTATTCAGACGGCTGAGCATATTCCACCGTAGAACGTTCTACATTTATTTTGTTGAAATGATATGAGACTTCCGAAAATGTTAGATATTTTTTGAATCCAGGGATTTTCGATCGAAAAGAAGTCTCACATTTATCAATTTCTGCGACAGACATACTAATCCACCATATGCACTTTGCCAGATTTCGATTTGCCACGCTTCACAAACAATATCTCCTCTTTGACGGCACAATCACGAGACATTGCAACACACCCCACACCGATGCCAATAGTTTTCTTGCCTACTGTTACTACGACAAGGACAAAGGCCTGATCTGTCTCCTGCTTGCAACAACTACCTTTGTGGGTGACAGATTGAATATTGTCGCTGAAACTCCAAAAAATACCCCAATCATTCTCAACACAGACCAAATCTCAAGGCGCAACTGTACACCCATCCGTCGCGATGCATACAATTTATCCCGTTTCGTATCCCATTTCGCTTGGGCAGAATCTTTGGCTGAACAAATCGATCCTATTCCACAAAAAAACGATATTATTCATCTGAGCAAAATCTGCGGCGTGTGCATTCATCACTTTGGCAGAAATGGATGGCAAACATGCCCCGCATTTCCAAATGGTATTCCCTCGGAACTCTGGAATGCCGAGACCGATCCAAAGATACCATGTGGAGCTGGAATCAGATTTGTGCAGAAGACACCGCGACTTTTTCTAGAGGTGTTCGATGCCATCTCCGGCAAAGTACTCTATCGATACGAAGCGGAAGGGAACCCACATCGTCCAAAAAATGTACAGGAAAGCTCCGATTTTTCTGCTGCCACCCTCGCAACATTTCAAGACATGCTGAACAATTGGCATGCTCATCTTGCCAGACCCATGAAAGAGCTTCTGCACTGTACCAACAACGATGGTGCGTTCATTAAAGAACTTGCCGCGATTAATGTCGTCATGACCATCAACAAACAGGCAGGACAGGAAGTATACCGCATCATCGATGAGTTCCCAGAATACGTTTGAA
>JAIRRQ010000105.1 GCA_031255895.1 Methanocalculaceae archaeon | reverse complement strand
TTCCTCTGGCGTCCCTTCCGCGACGATTTTCCCTCCAGCTCTCCCCCCTCCCGGCCCCAGATCTATGATATAATCCGCACATTTGATCACGTCAAGATTGTGTTCAATTACGACTACTGTGTTGCCTTTTGCAACGAGACTGTCTAAAACCCCGATCAACTTCTTCACATCGTGAAAATGTAATCCAGTGGTTGGTTCATCCAGAAGATACACTGTTTTTCCTGTTGCTTTCTTCGCAAGTTCGCGGGTTAGCTTAATTCGTTGTGCCTCGCCACCGGAAAGTGTTGTTGAACTTTGACCGAGTTTGATGTATCCGAGACCCACATCTGCAAGCGTCTGAAGTTTCGCGTGGATATTTGGCACATGTTCAAACAGCTCCAACGCCTCATCAACACACATATTCAACACGTCTGCAATCGATTTGCCTTTGTACTTAACCTCCAGTGTCTCTGTATTATACCGCGTACCATTACACTCCTCGCATTCGATGTATACATCTGGCAGGAAGTTCATCTCGATCTTGATTACACCGTCACCGGAACATGCCTCGCAACGACCGCCTTTCAAATTGAATGAGAACCGTCCCGGATCATAACCGCGAAATTTAGCCTCTTTCGTCTCAGCGAACAGTTTGCGAATATCATCGAACACCTTAGTGTAGGTTGCTGGATTTGATCGTGGCGTCCTGCCGATTGGCGACTGATCGATCACGATTACTTTGTCGATCTCCAATTCGAAAATCAACTCATTGTAGGTGCCTGGTGTCACGCGAGAGTTATTGATCTCTTTCATCAACGCCCGATAGAGTGTGTCATAAATCAGTGTTGATTTGCCCGAACCAGACACACCCGTCACAACCGTCAAGGTCTGCATAGGTATTTTTACGTTGATATTCTTCAGATTGTTCTCACAACATCCGTTGATCCGAATGAACGTTTTTGCATGTCGACGATTTCGAGGGACGGGGATCGTCTGGACGCCGGAAAGATATTGTCCCGTGATTGACATATGTGTCGCCGCAATTTCGTCTGGCGTTCCTTCGGCAACGACATGACCGCCATGAATCCCTGCACCTGGTCCAATATCTACGATGTGATCTGCTGCTCGGATGGTGTCTTCGTCGTGTTCCACAACAATCAGTGTATTGCCGATGTCCCTGAGATGTTTCAGTGTTGCAATCAATTTTTGGTTATCGCGTTGATGTAGGCCTATTGAAGGTTCGTCGAGAATATACAAAACACCCATCAGATTTGATCCGATTTGCGTTGCAAGTCGAATGCGTTGCGCTTCTCCACCGGAAAGACTACCAGCACTGCGGGATAGTGTGAGGTAGCCAAGGCCAACTTGCTGGAGGAAGGCAAGTCTCGAACGAATTTCGCGGAGGATGAGGTCTGCGATCTCCATCTCTTTTTCTGTGAGCGGGATGGTGTTGAAAAACTCGATTAAATCGTCAATGGAGAGATCTGCAACTTCGTCGATGGATTTTTCATTGATTTTAACGGAGAGTACATGATTCTTTAGTCTTCTGCCGTTGCATTCTGGGCAGGGGAGAACCCGCATGAATTTTTCAAGTTCTTCTTTGCGAGACTCTGATTTTGTTTCACGGTAGAGTCGTTCAGTCTGTGGTAGTAGCCCTTCCCATTTGCCTTGGTGCGACCATTCGGCGTTTTTCGAAATCATCGTGAACTTGAGCGTGTCGTTTGTTCCGTGCATGAGACCATTGTACTGTTCGTCGGTGAGTTCTACTATTGGAGTAACCATCGTGAAGCCGAGATGCTTGGCAACTGCATCCAGATGCTGGATGCGGTAGCCGTCGAAAAAGTTTCGATAGATAGTAACTGCTCCGTCTGCGATGGATTTTGTTTTGTCGGGGATGATTAACTCCGGATCGAACTTCATTTGTATGCCAAGGCCGTTACAGGTTGGGCATGCGCCGAATGGGCTGTTGAAGGAGAACATGCGAGGCTGAAGTTCTTCGAATGAGAAATTGCAAATAGGACATGCCATTCGTGAGGAGTACACTGCATTTTGGCCTTCGGTTCCAGTTGCATAAACGAGCCCGTCTTCGGCAGATTTGAGCGCTATTTCGATTGTTTCGACGAGACGGCTGTGATCGACAGGATCGAGTCGATCAATAACGACGTCTATGTTGTGCATGGCATAGCGAGCGAGTTTGATTTCGCTGTCGGTTCTGCGAATTTCACCATCCACCCGTACGCGAGTGAACCCATTGGTATTGAGGTCGCGGAAGAGTTGTTCGTAGGTTCCTTTCTTTTTTCGGATGATTGGAGCAAAGATGGTGATCATCCTGCCTGTGTGAAATTCTGCGATGATAGCGTTTGCGATCTGCTCGGGTGTTCGTGATTCGATTTTGACATGGTGTTTGGGGCAATAGGGTACACCAATGCGGGCGTAGAGAAGACGCAGGTAGTCGTATATCTCGGTGACAGTTCCAACCGTGGAACGAGGATTTTTGGAGGTGGTTTTTTGTTCGATGGATATTGCAGGGGAGAGTCCTTCGATGCTGTCAACATCTGGTTTGTTCATGATGCCGAGGAACTGACGGGCGTATGAGGAGAGTGATTCCACATATCGCCGCTGTCCTTCTGCATAGATAGTATTGAAGGCAAGGGTTGATTTTCCGGATCCAGAGACACCGGTGACGACGATTAATTTGTCACGCGGGAGTTCCAGGGTAATATTTTGCAAATTGTGCTGACGGGCGCCCTTAATGATCAGGTTTTTCATTGCGAGTACTTTTTCTACGGCTGGTGATAAAGAGTTGCGGGATCTGCACTGTGGGGGACGATCTGTCACATTCCTAAATAATGCATATGGTGCATCTGAAAGATATATCCACTGAATATTCAATGGATAATGCACGGATAATGGATATTCCAAGAGATCCTTTAGTATCCTTTTATGATCTTTCAAAATTTGTATTTGTTACATGGTGAATGCAACCATCTACTTCGAGAGAAAAATCGTTTTTTAGCGATAAACCTGCAAAATTGCATACGTGATTTTTTGTTTTATCAGCATTGTGGTATTCAATGTGGTGTGTACATTTCAAGCAATTCATAGTAATTTCCTCCATAGATTCTACATGTAGCTATAAACTATGTATACACTATCTTTTTGTCGGAATATTAATTAATATTGTTGATCATAGACTAATATTAAAAATGCCTATTCGGCAGATCCTGGGTGTCAGAGGTGTCTAATTATAGTAGTTTTGCCATAATAATTCCGAAAAAGCGAAATACTGGTGACTGTGTAATCTGTCTAGTGCAGCGCATCCATTCGACGCATGAGATGTATGAGCGACTATCTTCTGAGAAGTATCTTGCATTCCTATCTGGTTTGGATTTGCAGCAACAATCACCAAACGCAGGTAGATTCACGTGAAAGTCTCCACTTTCTGGATCGTTAGGTACTGTGCAGTGCATACGCCTTCAACTCTGGATTTTTTGTTGGTGTTTACTTTCCTTCAGTAAGGGGGTGATTACTTTATTTCAAGAGCGCCAATATTTCCATAATGGTTTTGGTGTATCTTCCTGATGGGATAACGGTATTTGTTCCTGCTGGGACGGTTGAGGAGATTTTGTTGAATATA
>JAIRRQ010000099.1 GCA_031255895.1 Methanocalculaceae archaeon | reverse complement strand
TTCCCCCCGGATGTCAGTGCAGCCCAGGTCATTTATTCGTTTTTTTTCAGAGTGCCAAACAGTTCAGCATAGCGTTCGCCCATCTGTACCCAGTTGGCAAGATTTGTCTGAGTGCCTACCTTTTCCACGGCAAACGATGCGGTCACTGTGCCGATTTTACAACAGATTGGAAGAGAGTATCCACGCCGATATGCAGTGAGAAATCCCGCACGGTAGGCATCTCCTGCACCAGTTGGGTCCACCAATGTCGCTGGATATGCAGGGATTTCAACAAAATCGCCGTTCATGTGAATTATACTGCCATTTTTTCCCTTTGTGAGAATTGCAATCGGCACGGACGCAATCAGTTCCTCTTCTGTCCAACCAAGTTTGTCGCACATAATCTTGGATTCAAAGTTGTTGCAGACGAGAATTTCAATGTTGGAAAGAATCTCCTGCAGATGCGTATCGTCATAGTAGTTAACATCTTGTCCTGGATCGAAAGTTGCAAACTCCGCCTGTCTGGCAATCTTTGTGTTGAAATTCGAGTCACCTGTTGCCATGTGAACAAACGAGAGTGTCGGAGCGTCTGCGGTCTCAAAGAGTACGCTGGCTCCCCACTCGAAGTAGGTGATCTGATCACCTGTTGCATTGTTCACCATGAATGCGGTTGAGCAGTTTTCTGCATTGGTATGAAAGAGGTTGGTTATAACACCTGCATCTTTGAGATGATGTTCATAGGAACTACCGGGATAATCTCTACCAACTGCCGTGATTAATTCAACTGATCCGCCAAGTGTTGCGATACCTACGGCGATGTTTGCAGCTCCCCCACCATAGTAATTTTGTCGATTGATCACTTTGCAGGAGGTTCCAACCGTTGGGTACTCATCTACCGCCAGGATGTAGTCGTTGCAGAGATGGCCACATACGGTGATTGTCGGGTCGCTCACTTCCTCTCCTCCCCTGTTTCGCAGATGGTGATGTCGTAGGTTGCAAGTGGAATGTCACGGATTGCCCGGCCAATTACAGATTTTGCAATGCGTTCTGCGTGTTCATCGCATTCTGCGTTGAATACTTTCATGGACAGTAGCAGTCCAACGATGCCAGTCCTGGCAATGATCAATGCGCTGTTGATCTCTTCGTCGCAGTAGGGACATGGTATGACCATTACGTCGATGTTTACGAATTTTGCTGATGTGTGCAGGCGTTTTCCTGCTTCGTTCACGGAAATACTGATGGCATCTTGTATGGTTGCCACGTCTTTTACTGTCCAGGCAGCTTCTAGTGTCACGTGGTAGTCTGGCATATATTTATTTGCATTATTAGTGTCTACCAGATATCATAGTGAGCATGATCTCTGGGGTCCATGCGTTCTGGTCTGTGTGGTTGTACTTCGCCGCGACCAATGCAGAGAAGTGCTATGGGGCGGATGTGTGCGGGGAGATCAAGAATGCTTTTGACATCGTTTTCATCGAAAGCACCGATCCAACAGGTGTGTAATCTGCGGGCGTGTGCGGCGAGCATCATATAGGTTGTGGCGATGGTCGCATCTTCAACGGCGAACATTATACCACGATCGCCGTATCGCGACATGGCACGGATGTAGTTTGCGCAGATACAAAATACACAGCCAGCATCTTTGATTTGGTGCTGGTTTCCGGATGCATCTGCAAGTGCTTCCAATTGACATAGATCGGTGACGATTACGACATCCCATGCCTCCAGATTTCCTGCGGACGGGGCCTTGGAGGTTGCAGTCAGGAGATATGCAACGTCGTCTTCGGTGATGCAGCATTCTTCATACTCGCGAACTGAAACGCGGGTTGCGAGAAAATTCAAAAATTCAGAGGAGTCCATGATTGTGGAGTACTTCCCATGCGACTGCGGCTGCGGTGGTAATGGGGATCATTGCTTCTCCAGCTTTTTCGGAGGCTAGACCGAATTGGTTGGATTTTGCGAGGTTTATTACCTCTTTAAGGACTTTGCAGGCATTATTAAAATCGTCACAACCAGTGAATGTTGCGGCGGCATGGCTGTCAACAGCGAGGATCTCAGTGATGTTGATGAGGACATACTTCGCCCCGATTTTTTCTTCTTTTTTGAGAGAGGGAATGGTGAGATATTGGTGTGCAATCATCATGATATCGAGTTTTAGGCGTTCGGCAAAATGATATTGGGTTAAGGCATCTTTTGGTTTGAGTGTCATGCTTTGTAAATTGGTGCGTAGAGTCAATAAAAACGTGGTATTTGAGTAAATTGGTTTAGTCGAATTTGTTGTGCCACGTACCGGTAATACACCCGTTGAGAGCAAGTTTTCCGAGTACCCGATCCACTGCTGGAATAATCTCACGAGGAACAACATTGGAGAGCGTGGTTCCTGGTAGTGGCATCAGTGAGTGGACATGCACTTTTCCAGATCGGACAACTTCCCTTATAAGTGCGAGCGTTGCTTCTTCGTCCTCATCCGTTTCAAACGGGAACCCGAAGATGACGTCCACTATAGGTTCGAGACCTGCGATCCGACAGATATCCAGCGCTGCATACACATCCTCAAGTGTGTGATCGCGTCCTATTTTTGTGAGGATCGTATTTGATCCCGACTGTGCACCGAAATGAAGTTTGGTGTTGGTGCAATACTGCACTACGAGGTCTGTAGTCTCCTGCGTGACAAATTCAGGTCTCACCTCACAGGGAAACGTTCCAAAGTAGATGTTGTTGTTTGGCATGGATGCGAGCAACCGTTCTAATTTTTCCACATCGGGTGTTTTTCCGTCGATTGAG
This sequence comes from Methanocalculaceae archaeon, assembly GCA_031255895.1. Taxonomy (GTDB): domain Archaea; phylum Halobacteriota; class Methanomicrobia; order Methanomicrobiales; family Methanocorpusculaceae; genus Methanocorpusculum. The sequence goes on along the minus strand of JAIRRQ010000099.1, from coordinate 660 downwards.
CCGTAGGCAAAGGCGTTCGGAGTAACGAAGCGGGCATCGCGGTAGTGGCTTGCAGCTTTCACAATCTCTTCGCGCGAACGGTGGCGCATCTTTGTTCCGTGCAGGTGTGGTGTCTGGCAGTAGCCACAGTGAAATGGACAGCCGCGAGAAATCTCAATATAACCCTTTATTCGGGTAAAACAAGGGAAACCATCCAGTCGGATGGAATGATCGATTTTGTTTCTGCCCCCTGTCTTGGTTGCAACTCCGGGAAGAGATGCTCCAGATGTTCCGATTTCAAGGGCAGATAAAAGCCGGGGAAGTGTTCTTTCTCCTTCGCCGATCACTACATAATCGGCGACCCTGGCAACCTCCTCCCAGGCCGCTGAGGCATGAGGACCGCCGACGATCGTGATCTGATCGGCGGCAGCTATTTCGTCTTTGTATCGCGGAAATTCAATACTGTTGAGACTGTAGCAGACAACATCGCCTTCCGGCACATCTACCTGTTCGAGAGTGAATCCGTACGTTTCGCACGCCGCGTACAATGCGGCATAACTGTTTCGTGCTGTATGGATGTAGCGCCAAACTGATCTCATTCTGTGGTGGAAATTTCACCAGTACTTCCGTTGACAATGATTGTGCCGGAGAGGCTAGACACGTCTCCATCCAATCTGTCAA
>JAIRRQ010000086.1 GCA_031255895.1 Methanocalculaceae archaeon | reverse complement strand
TGTCTTCAAGAGGCGCGATTTGTGATTCCGCTTTCTGATCTGATCTCTGATCTCCACTCTCGTGGTGCAAGACGTGTTGCTGTCCAACTACCGGAAGGATTGAAACGGATGTCTGCATTTCTTGCAGCCACCCTTCGTGACGAAGGATTCGAGGTGGTTATCTGTGGTGATGCGTGTTGGGGCGCGTGCGATCTTGCTCTTGATGTTCTTTCGGATGTGGACGTGTTGGTACACATCGGCCACACTCCGGTAACGCTGGATGAAAATGTGATCTACATTCCGTTTCATCAAGATATTGATCTGGAGATTTTCACCTCCGTTGTTCCTGCTTTCGAAGGTATTACAAAAGTTGGTCTGGTGACAACGATTCAGCATGCACATCAGACGCTGGAAATGGTTAATTGGTTGAAGAATCACGGTATCCAGGCTGTGGTAGGCAAGGGCTCGATTCGCACGCCGCAGCTGGGACAGGTGCTTGGTTGCACGTACGCTGCTGCAAAATCCGTAAATGCGAATGCGTATCTGTTTGTGGGAACTGGTGTTTTCCACGCAATCGGTGTATCTCTTGCGACTGGCAAACCAACTTTTGCGCTGGATCCCTACGGTGATGGAGGCATGCAGGAAGTTTCAGCTGATCATTTGCTTCGGAAACGGTTTTTACAGATAGAAAAAGCGAAATCAGCGAAAACATTTGGTTTACTGCTCTCCAGCAAGTCAGGTCAATGCAGAAAAAAACTTGCTAAACGTCTAGAAAACCTGTCTCCTGATACGTCACTCATCCTCATCCGTGAAGTCTCGGAAATGCAACTGCGAAACCTCGGTTTTGATGCTTATGTGAACACGGCGTGCCCCCGGCTCACTCTTGATGATCAGAGTCGTTTTTCGATGCCTGTTCTCTCACCGGCAGAGTTTGAAATTGTTCTTGGATTCCGATCGTGGAATGACTACATAATTGACGAGATAGAATAACTCATGAAACTCCGCCAACTTGAGATGCAACTGCAGAAGATCAGAGGATTTTCGTGTCCATCTGTCGACGTAGAACAGTACATGACACCTGCCCCACTTGCGGCACGGATGATTTTTCATGCGGCGATGAATGGAGATATTGTTGGGGCGCATGTATGTGATCTTGGCTGTGGAACTGGCATGCTTTCAATTGGTGCAGCATTGCTCGGTGCAAAGGTCACAGCGGTGGACGTCGATCCCACGGCTCTTGCCATTGCTCGGGAAAATGCAGAATTGTTTGGGTGTGACATCACCCTTATTGAGGCTTGCATTGGCGATGTGAACCTCGACATTACCACCGACACAGTAGTGATGAATCCTCCGTTTGGAGCACAGAAAGAACATGCAGATCGCCCGTTTATTGATGCATCTCTTGCAATTGCCCCGATTTGCTATGCAATTTTGAATGCTGGCAGCATTTCCTTTGTCGCCGCATATACAAAAGATCGTGCCAATATCGTGGAAAGTATTTCTGCCAAGCTAAATATTCCCAAACAATTTACTTTCCATACAAAGGAATCCCTGGATATTTCTGTGGAAATTGTACATCTGGAACGAACCTTATGATCAATTAACCTTATAATCAATGTTGAATCTTGCGATGAGGATTGCGATTCTTGCCGCAGGACATAAGATACAATACTGTTGGTTTTTGCCCGATGATTCATCTCGCTGATTCTTCTGGCATAATTTTTCCTTTCTTAGTCATCTGATTTTTCTTGGGATTATTGTTGCGTTCATTTCCTCTAGGTTTCTGCGAAAATATGTGTGTGAACTAGTCACGCCTATAGGGTGTTCACAAGAATACAGATCAGACACGCAAATTGATGGAATACTGGATTGATGCAAACATCGAAGGATTTGACTGAATAATGATGAAGTTTATGTTGTCGATCATCGATATATTTGCGACAATTACTGGAAAAACATGATGAAATATATCAAGGAGAGTGAATGAATAGATTGTCTCAGTATGGACTCATTTTCCAAGTGTCGGTGATGAAGTAGGTGAGGTGATTAGTTTTTTTGTTTAAGAATATTCTATATATTTTTCTTAAAAAAATAATCTTTCCATATTTTTCAAAAACCAGTTTTTATTATTATCTTACTCGCATATGAAATTCGTGTGCCGCGGTTTTTGGATCAATGGCCTCATAAATTGCGCGTCCCACAATTATGCCATCCACATAATTTTTGACATCTTCAGGTTGTGCCCCCTGTGCGCCGATACCAGGTGAATAAATTTTCATAGAAGGACCCACGATGTCGCGCAAAACCTCCGTTCGTTTGGGACGTGTCGCCGGTGTGATAATGCCATCTGCTCCTGCAGTCTTTGCCATCTCTGCCATTTTTTCTGCATTCTCTCCCGTCAGAAAATCAAGTGCACCGGGATGGCTCATCTCGCAAACCACAAAGCAGACGCCACTATGATCATGCGCTGCATCCACACAGGCCGTGAGAGAATCATAGCCACAAAATGCATGCGTGATGATACCGGAGCACCCCACATTGAATACCTCTTCACAGATGAGCGAATTCGTGTTCGGTATATCGGCAAGTTTGAAATCAGCGATGATCGGAATATCAGTCTTGGCGAGATCTTTCACAATGTTAAGACCTGTTGAGAGTACCAGTGGATATCCAATCTTAATTGCATCCACCTCGCCAGTGCAGGCAGTTACCACGCGGATGGCTTCGCTCCTCCCCTTCACATCCAATGCAAGAAGAAGGTCTGCCATTACTTTCGTTCCACCCGCTCAAGTGTTGCAGCAGTCAGAATCGGCAGTGTGATTGTTGCATCGCCGTATACTGTAACACCTATACCATCCTCGTCGATCTTTCCCCAGGACTTTGCCTCGTCCAATGTTGCACCGGAAAGTCCTCCTAAATCTGGCCGATCTCCAGTTAGTTGGATAACATACGTGAACGCGTTTTCCGTCATCAACATTGTCTGCAGCGTGAAATTTTTCGGAACACCGCCACCAATTAGAACCGCACCTGCTTTCTTCACCGAAAATGCCGTGTTCAGCAGATCGTGCATGTCACCGATTGCATCCAGAATCGTCTTTTTGTGAAACTGAGAATACATCCAGTACTGCAAACCCAGAACAGAGTCCTGAAATGCTGGACAGTAGATTGGAACATCATGTTTTGCCGCAGTTGCGAGAATTCCCGTATCCAGTTGCTCACCAATGACACGCAAAAGTTTGCTAATGGTGATTGGTTGTTCTGGCAGATCGTTGTACACATCCTGAATGAACTCTTCGAGTTTTTCATATGCTTCATTGGGGAGAAAAACGTCATAGATGCGGTTGATTCTCTCCTTATGAAGTTCGAGATCATCATACTCTGTCTGTCCGTGATAATGGTGGCACCCGATTGCCTCGATTAAATCGTGTGTTAGGTTTGCACCAGTTGAGGTGAGCACATCAATATGTTTCTTTTCGATTAATGTTGAAACAATACCGCCCATTCCTGCCGGAACCATCGCCCCAGATAGACCGAAAAATTTTGTCATGTCCTGGTCGGTGAGCATCTTTTCATAAATATTGACCGCGTGGAAGAGGCTGCCTCCGTTGTAGGCTCCTGCACCCCCCATCTCCATAACGAGTTCGTTTACCGTCATTCCTGCGCGAGGAATGAATTGTCTTACCGGATCATCGCAGTGTTTGCGCATTTTATTGTACCTGACCTGAAAGTAACATCATAATAGATATGGATAGATGATATAGATAGGTTTAGGAGAGATACAACAATAAGATATTGGAAAACAGATTGATTGTGGTGAGGGCAGCAGTATCCACACTGCTTTGTACTCCACATCCCCCACCTAACTATACTATTATGCGTTAGCGACTTTTAATCTTGCCGTCTCTTCCCTTGAGGAAACCTTGTTTGCGGAGATCGTTGACAACTCCTGCGAGATAATCGGCTGAAATGTCAAAGGATATCTTATTCTCGGTTTCACCAAGCGGGAAGCTCGGTGTTTCAAAGGCTTCGAGGAGTCCAGCTTCGGTTGTGATGCCGTTTGAAGTAAGGTCATGAATTTTTTCAATCAAAGCTCGTTTGAAAAAAATTGCATCCACGAATCTGATTGCTTCATCGTTGTCAACTCCGAGGTGATCAAGGATGTCCCCTAGATCGTCAATGTCCTGCGCAAGCACGATCTCGGAACCAGTTGTGATCACGTATCCGGTTGTTGAAGACGTTCTGATGTGGTTGATGATACCGGTTCCGTCCAAATTTTCGGATATCATGTCGCTGAAGTCATCGTGGGCGTACATGACACGCAGTTCTTTTGGATCTTTCATGCCAGAGAGTGTGTATTCTGATGTTTTTTTTTCAATTTTTAGGAGTTCATTGTCCTCAAGAGTCCCGAGGATTATCAATGAATTGACGAATTTTTCTGTTGCGGTCTTCTGTATTTCGTCGTTACCGTCTGCATTGATACTCTCAAGCTGTGCGAGGTGTTGTGTGGGTGTTGCATCTGTCAATATATCCCCGATTTTGTGCGTTGAGAAAAATTCGGCGAGGATTTTTTTTCGATTCAGGAGATCTGTTTTGATCTGGTTAAGGTCGCTGTCATCTTCATTTATAAGAGACATGTTGATGAGCTCTTCGAATGCGGCGATGGTTCCTTCGAAGTA
>JAIRRQ010000083.1 GCA_031255895.1 Methanocalculaceae archaeon | reverse complement strand
TCGTACACTGCCTTGACATTCTCCGGAATTTCGGTGTCCAGAACATTTTTGCGGATAGTCGGACAAAATTTTTCGTTGGTAGATGCGCCCATGAACTTGTACTTCTTGGATCCGACTTTGGAACCGGACGAAACAACACCTCCAGGGAACGGAGTGATGCAACCGGGAACTCCCTTGATTGCATTGACTGCCGCTTCTGCTGCAACAAGTGCAGACATCTGGGAGTCACCCATGATTAAAAAATTGCCACCAGCGACACCTTTGGTTGCACCGATCTCCTCCTCAACGATAAAGTCACCACCCATAATTGGGATGGACCAGCACTGAATACCATTGATATCAACCTTGGTTTCATAGCCATCACCGAAGAAATGGAGCTTGATGGGAATGATTTCTTCAGATCCTACCTTTCCATTGAAAACCGCAGTAGTCGGAGATGTTAGAACACACTCGGATACACGCTCAAGAACCTGTTCCTTGAGTGCTTTCTTACCGCAGCAGATCAAAATGGAAAACCCGGGACGGTGATCAGGTGTCTCTGCCGGAGACAAGAATCTTTCGATACCTGCTTCACACGGACACCCAATCGTGGAGGTTGCAAATCCAGTTGCTTCAGTTGCTGTCTTGTATGCCCATTCCCTCGTTACTGCAGTGATTATGACACGGGCAATCCACACCGGGAAGCCTTCTGCATATGTGTCTTCGAGAATAACACCGTTGAATTCCATATGTTCACCAATTTTTAGTGATAACATACTATTGGAACATCAAAGATAAAGAGTATTTTCTTTCCACACGATGTTACTATCAACAAAAGATGCATGCGTATATACATGATGTATTTTGTACGGTTGTGCGTGGGTATCGTGTAAGAACGCACCTTCAGAATAACGCGATATATTCCTCAGACACGTGTACATGATAAACAAGGGCTTACTCTCGTCACTTGCAACGCCAACAAGGTATTATGAGGTTCTGACAATATGACACAATGACTACTCGACATCAAAAAAACGCAAATTCATTTTACCAGATGGCCTGATCTTGGGAAAATACGTATCATACACACTCGTCGAAAAAGTGATAAGAGATCAAAAAAGCTAAAAAAATATCCTGCACATCTTTTCAACCAATCTACACAATACCACACATCCTTTATCTCATTGTGATTCCAACATAGTAAAATATGGATGCATATGAACTCGTCACCCGCAACACGGCAGAAATTGTCACTGAGGATGAACTCAGACAATTATTGAACAAACAAACAAGACGGGTTTATGCCGGGTATGAACCCAGCGGCGAGATTCACCTCGGTCACCTGGTGATCATCAACAAACTAATGGATATGAAAGCAGCAGGATTTGACGTAGTTGTCTTGATCGCAAATTTGCACGCATATCTAAACCGGAAGGGGACATTTGAACAGATCAAAGAACTTGCCGAGTACAATCGAGCATGCATTGAAGCATGCAATCTAAAAGGTGCAGAATTTGTGCTCGGAACAGATATCCAATTAACGCCAAAGTATCAAACAGAAGTCTTAACTCTCTGTCAAGGAATCACAATAAACCGGGCCATCCGCAGTATGGACGAAATTGGTCGTGCCATGAATAACCCAATGGTTTCGCAGATGATATATCCAGTCATGCAGGTCGTCGACATTCCAGCCTTGAATCTTGATGCGGCGATCGGCGGGATTGATCAACGCAAAATTCATATGCTTGCCCGTGAACATCTACCAAGTCTCGGCTACAAACCACCAGTCTGCATACACATGCCAATCGTAAACGGTCTTGACGGACAGAAGATGTCTTCATCAAAAGGAAATATCGTTTCAGTCGCTGATTCTCCCGAAGATATAAAAAAGAAGATAAAAAAGGCATTTTGCCCACCGGAGGTGGAAGGAAATCCTATTCTTCAGGTGTTTCAGTACATCATCTTCCCCCATGTGCCGGAAATTATCATCCATCGCCCCGAAAAATTCGGAGGAAACGCTGAATATCGGAAATACGCAGAACTCGAAGCCGCCTATGCCGCAGGAAAAATTCACCCGATGGACCTCAAAACCGTCTGTGGCGATACTCTAGCGGAGTTGCTCGCGGATGCATACGGATGCGTGCAGAGTTACAAAAACTGATCGTATGGAAAAAAAATTATTTTTATTTTTAAATAACCATCGAACATATTTATTACCAGCAATTTTTGAATAATCACTACATCCACAAAAAATCAATGGGTTCTTGAAAATTCAAAAACAGCTGTTTTTGGATAGTTTCCGTAACACCACAATCTACTCGAGAGCACATCCAATAAACCCCCAATGACAGTATCAGAAACAATACAGTAAGTCCCAACTCATTTAACGCATGATTCTGCGTGTGATCCGAACCAAAGAAAACAAAAATATTATCATGGTTCCTTGTGACTAGATCTCGGAGAACTTGCACATCTGCAAATAATTCATTCACCTTCAAAAATTGAAGATCATCTTAACACTTTTTGTAGAAAAAGAAACCACGGAGTTGATACAGAATCAATCTCCCGTGCAAAA
>JAIRRQ010000036.1 GCA_031255895.1 Methanocalculaceae archaeon | reverse complement strand
AAAACCGTTTTCGAATTTTTCAGCATTCCTTTCCGAATCAACCGATATTGTTGTTGAGGCGGCGTCTATTGTTGCTGTCACTGAACATGCACAGGATGTGTTGAAATCAGGTAAGGACATCGTTATCATGAGTGTTGGAGCACTCGCAGATGAGGAGTTCCGATTGCATCTCGTTGAAATTGCCCGTGATCTGAAACAAAAAATTCATATTCCATCTGGGGCTGTTATGGGACTTGACAATGTTCGCATAGGCCAGATCAGTCGTATCGACAAGTTCATGCTCCGTACGACCAAGAATCCCAAATCGCTTTCTCGTGAAACAATCGAACGCACACAATTGTTTTCTGGTAAAGCACACGATTGTGTTCGTCAGTACCCGAAAAACACGAATGTTGCCGAATCTCTGTCCATTGCTTGTGGTCGCGATGTTGACGTGGAGTTATGGGTGGATCCTAGCGAGGATCGCAATATGCACGAAATATTTTTTGAAGGAGAATTCGGTGAGGCGTATCTCAGGATCAGAAATCTCCCCTCGCCTGACAATCCGTCAACCAGCTATCTTGCAGCTTTGTCAATTCTTACCCTTCTGAAAAATCTCGACGATCCTCTGGTGATTGGTGCATGAATTACGAGCAACAGATCAAAAAATTTGCCGCAGAAAAGAATGCGGTGATCCTTGCTCACAACTATCAACCTCCGGAAATCCAGGACATGGCAGATATTTGCGGCGATTCTCTTGAACTTGCCCAGCTTGCGAAGGAAACAAAGGAATCAACGCTCGTTCTCTGCGGCGTTTACTTTATGGCGGAGACGGCAAAGATTCTCTCGCCGGAAAAGACGGTTTTGATTCCGCGTCCCGATGCTGGATGCCCGCTTGCGGATCAACTGACACCTGAAATTGTGCGACGGGCAAAAATCGAACACCCTGGCTTACCTTTTGTGGTGTATGTGAACTCAAACGCGACAACGAAGGCAGAATGTGACATCACCTGCACATCAGCAAACGCCACTACAATTGCGGCGTCGCTACCACAGAATAAAATTCTTTTCGGCCCAGATTCAAATCTTGCTAACTGGGTGCAGCGCCAACTTCCTGACAAGATCATCATTCCGATTCCGGCAAATGGTGGCTGTCCAACGCATCACAATTTTACGGTTCGTGATGTGGAGATTGCCCGTCGTGAGTATCCGAATGCGAGGATTATCTGTCATCCTGAGTGCAATGCGGAGGTACAACAGGCGTGTGATCTTGTTGGCTCAACTGGTTACATGGTGCGGCATTGTGGAAGTGCGGGTGAGTGGGTGATCCTGACGGAGAAGGGAATTGTCCACCCGCTCGAAAAGAGGTATCCTGATACAATGTTCCATGTGATAGATGCAGCCATCTGCCCAAATATGAAGCTCATTGAGCTGTCGGATCTATATGTAACGCTACGCGATGGTGTGCATCCGGTACTGGTTGCGAATCACATCGCGACGAAGGCTCGTGTGGTGATCGAGCGGATGATTGATGTGTCGAAATGATGTTACCGACAGATCGGTTGCTTTCTTTCTTTTGGGAGGATGTTCCCGCAGGTGATATTACAACACTTACTCTGATTCCTGATGAAATTGTTTCTGCTCGAGTCGAGGCGCGAGAGGAAATGATTCTTGCGGGTGTCGAGGAGTGCGTCTGGCTGTTTGAGCACTTCGATGTTTCTGTGACGGTGGAGGCAGGGGATGGTGAGCATGTTGCCGCTGGAACAAAGATCCTTTCGCTTGCAGGTTCGGTTCATGTTATTCTTTCAGTGGAGCGGACGGCATTGAATCTTCTGGGGAGGATGAGCGGGATTGCGACGGCTACTTCTGTTGCACAGGAGCTTGCATCTAGGGTAAATGATCATGTGAAGGTTGCAGGAACACGGAAAACAGCACCAGGTCTGCGATATTTTGATAAAAAGGCGATTCGTATTGGTGGTGGGGATCCACACCGCGATTCGTTGTCGGATGTGTTTCTGATCAAGGATACCCATCGTGCTTTGTTACCGGTGGCGGAGGCTGTTCGGAGGGCGAAGGCGTATTCGTTGTACCATAAAGTGGAGTGCGAGGTTGAAAATCTGATCGATGCGATTGTTGCGGCAGAGGCAGGAGCCGATATTCTTATGTTCGATAATATGGCGCCTTCTGCGGTACATGAGGTGATTGTGGCACTTGCAGCACGGGGTCTACGTAATCGGTTGATACTCGAGGTGTCTGGTGGGATCACATCAGAGACGATTCATCTGTGGACCGGTATTGATGTGGATACGATAAGTATAGGGGCCCTGACACATTCAGTACGGTGCGTTGATGTGAGTTTGGAGATTGAGTAATGGGGAATGGGACGAAAAGACATGTTGTGATTATTGCTATTCGGTCTTTTTTTCAGAGAACTAAGCTTGTAATGATAATAGATGATGATCTCTTTTCAACTGGTCTTGGCGGGGATCATGTCCAAAAGTTCTGTTTTTGATGGGTGTTGTTGCTTTGTCATGCCGGACTGTAATTCGTTTCCAGTGTTTTTTGTCTGTTATAATTCACTCTTCCCAATGACGTAATATCTGTTTTTCACTGTATTTTCTCCGATGTCAGTTTATATGGACAACAGAGATGTTTTTGTCATGAATCCAGACTGAACAATGAATTTTTTTTCAAAAGAATATGATGATTTATGTGTTCTTCGATCTTTATTCAGAGGTGAGAATGAAAACACTTGCTTAAATAATGAATCATCGCATTGAGATGACGTCTATCTGAAGTGATTGCGAATGAAGTCCTAGGAGAGATAGTAAGAGGCAGAACTGAATGTTTCACTGCAGGGTGCGAACATGTTTTACGATCATTAAATTAATTGGTGTATATGTTTATTTGTGATATGGCACGCAGGTACAATGTGAATGACAGAGCTGTGTCAATCAATAGTCAAGGTGATTGTTTGGCTGATTTCATATCGATTTGGAATCATATGAGATGATCGAATAGGATTAGCGTGTGAGAGATTACTAAATCTTTCCACGACACCGTACTCGTGTTTGTACTCTTGTATCAATTAGTTATATATGAAAAAATGATTTTTAGATGACTATTCCAAAAAATGCGAGAATGATGAGAAATGCTGCGCCAACCATTCCGCTGGTGGTGCAGACGACAATCTGAGCGATGGTGAGATTTCCGATAGGGGCAAGGTTGAAGTACGAGACAATGAAGAGAGTGATAACCCCACAAATTGCGTTGATGAGTAATTTTAGTCCGTTTCTGAGGAAAAAGAGGATCGTTGTGATTGCGATGGCGATAGTGATCATCAATATGGTTTCTATCATGCTTGATATATTGGTTGGGAGTGAGAACTGAATAAAATGTTGCGGTGTGGCGTATTCCGCCAGATCAATTATACTGATTTTGTGATCGTGATGTGGTCTGTTTGTTTTTTAAATTGTATTTTTCTTATTTGTACACATTCATTAACGCGATTCGTTCGATCACTAATTCCTCAATTCGCTCATCTCCTACCACAGAAAGTTCATCTTCTGTAATTCCGAATTCTTCCATCAAAGTTGCTCTTGATGCTGTCATCCCATGCGTTTTGGGGATCACGATCTTATTCAGTAGTTCTTGTGCCCTCTCTGCATCACCTTCGATAATCACCACAAACAGTACATTTTCTCCCTCATGCAGACCGAATCGGGGCGCAAGTGAACACTGTCTCTGACCTGAAGCACACAACAGGATCTCCATTGCAAGTGTTCTGGCAATCGGTTTTCCGCACGCGAACGATCGACTTGCATTCCGGATCGCGGAACGGATATGATTCGGTCCTGCGATTTTTTTCGCGTCAAACACTACAATTGTCGATGCAGTCTCCTTTGCGATATCATTGATCCGTGCAAGGGTTGTCATCGTATCATTGATCGCGATTTTTGCTTCATATATTGTCAAAAATTGTTCTGTCATCATCTATTCTCCAAAATCAAACAGAATTTTTTGTGATTTTTGCCTAGTCGTGGTCACAGTATGGATTGTTTCGTTTTCATTTTCTTTTGGAATTGTAGGTAATTTCACAGTTTTTTTTGTCATCTTCGCCACTTGTTCAAAAACTTCCTTCGCAAGAACATTTCCAAGAATAGATACCACATCATTTGCGTCTACCGTGAGCAGTGCCTCTGGTGTGGTAATTCCGCGATCAAACAATCGTCGAGCACGAACACGGCCAATACCTCGCAGTGTAACCAGCGGCAAAAGTTCCTCTTTCACTCCATTTTCGATTCGAATCTCAAGATTTTGCATCCATGAATCAAATCTTGGTGCAAATTCATGCGAGATTCTTCCCGTTGCATGCGTTAACCAACGGAGATTTTCCACCATCGCATGAACATCTCCAGTACCCACGCCGAAGTTTTTGCAGATGATATCATCTGGTACCTCATTGCACCAGGCCTCTGCGATCAGTGCCGTCTTCATTGCAGCGAAAAATTTCTCTGACAATTCCTCATACCATAATTCCTCGCCTCGCTCACTGAATATTCGATTCACCATCCGTTCATCTGACGCCTTCAGATAAAATCGGAACATATCCGGTGTTATGCACAAAAGATGCAACATCCCGAACATCGAAAACGTTTCCTGTTTTTCCAGTGTTTTTCTGAGAATCGAAGCAGTTTCTGGTTCCAAATACAAACGAGAGGCAAGAATACCGAACTTCGTACCTCGCAAACAACCACCCCCTTTTTCGATGATCATTTCGCTCTGCATCAGATATTCCAGTGCCTTATCTATGTTTCTGTCAAGTCTCTGATGTGTTGCCTTCTGGCTTGCATAGAAGGACTTTTTCATGAATTCTTCAACTTCCGCACGCGTGGATGCAAATTCTGTTGTAATCAACGCCAACAAATGATTTCGCAGTTCGTTTTCCTTCTGACACTGGGACGAGATGTTTTCTGTTGGTGCATCGATGAACTCTTCAAACAGGCGATCAACCGCATCCTTGTCTTTCGCAATCAAAACAGCTTCACCGTACGGATCTAATTTTGGTCGCCCGGCACGTCCTGCCATCTGTCGGTATTCCATCACAGAAATCGGATTCATGCCGATTCCTGCTTCGTATCGCTGATAATCGCGAATAATTACCCTTCTAGCAGGAAGATTCAGACCTGCTGCCAGGGTAGGGGTCGATGCGATCACCTGAATGATTCCTCTCCGGAATCCATCTTCCACTATCTCACGGGCTTGTCGTGGAAGACCAGCATGATGAAACGCCGCACCATTCTTCACAACGTTTGTCAGCACTTTTCCGGAATGCGTTGCATCTGTTTTTGAGATTTTATCCGAATATTCGTCGAGTTTTGTTGATATCTTCTTCAGTACAGTCGCAGCCCGTTTTGCGTACGCCTCCGCCGATCTCCTCGAGGACACGAACACCAGACACTGTCCTCCTTCCTCGACAGTATCAAGCAAAAGATTCAGATCATCATCCTTTTTGGGAGTAGGCACGATCCGTTCCGAGCCATGGAAATGAATCGCTCCGTTGTAGTACACACCCTCTCGGAGATCTACAGGTCTCCATTCGCTCGTAATAAGGGTGGCATTCAGCCATTTTGCCAGTTCTTCTGGATTCCCCATCGTTGCCGAAAGGCCGATGATCTGTATGGTTGGATTCAAATATCGCAGTTTTGCAATTACCATTTCGAGTGTTGCCCCTCGAGATGGATCGCCGATCAGATGAATTTCGTCCACAACTAGGAGCGAAATTCTCTTCAACCATTCTGATCGGTTCCGTAGCAGTGAATCTGTTTTCTCTGATGTTGCTACGATGATGTCATAGCGATCCAGATATTCGTCGCGTTGATCGAGATCTCCAGTTGCAATTCCTACTTTCACTCCTTTCCCTGAAAAATCCTTATATTTTTCTGCGGCAAGTGCCTTCAGAGGAACAATATAGAGACACATATTCCCGTCTGCAATCTCCTTCTGCATCGCCATTTCGGCGACGAGAGTCTTGCCTGATGCGGTAGGTATTGCGACGAGCAGGTTTTTTCGTTCAAATAGACCCGCATCTACACATTCTATCTGCGGTGGATAGAGTTCGATTATATTTAAAGCCGAATACTTTGTGCGCAGTTGCATTGGGAGAGGCTGTGAGTTTATTTTCATGGAATGATCGATCTGATATATGAACCCCTTTGTTTCGAATGGAACTATGGAAAATTCTCTATTTGTATATATTAATTGTGAATGATTGTTCTTTAATAATAGTAACTTATGATATTCATCTTGGCATCCTTTTTCCTGCGGTCGAGGAAATTGAATACAGTATTGTGATCCGAACCGCCGATCAAAATAAGAATTGCGGTGTGGGCGTCATTCACCTGATCTGGCATACCGATGACACCGATGGTTTTTCCGTACACTGAGATGTAGGTACCGGTCATGTTTTCGATTTGTTCTCTGGCTTTTCCGTCGCGGCCGATGATTCTCCCGCGGATGCGGGAGAGTTTTTGTGGAGTGTCGGTATCGTCGGAAATATCGATTAGGTCCAGTATCATATCGTCATCTTCCAAAAGTTTTTTGGCACGTTCTGGGGAAAAACCGCGACCGATTGCTTTTATGATTTCCATCGCTCGGATTTCGGCAAATGCGTTTTTTTCGTTTGTGATTGTCACAAGACCATCATGACTATCCACTTCGAGAGTTACCTCGAGCAGTTTTTCCAGATTTTTTCTGGTCTCACCGTGCTTTCCAATGGTTGCACCGATGCGATCGTTGGGGATTTTTACTTCCTGTGTCATTGTCACATCTCAAAAAATTTCTCTCCGACTATGTTGTGGAATAGCTTATGCTCATCAGTTGTTTTGCACATTGGTGCGAAAAATCTGTTGATGTTTCTAATGTCACGGAACAAGAAGTTGTAGGCCTTTGGGTGTTCCGGCGTTACCGCTTGCGCCATGTCTATTAGAATGAGGCTGCCATGATCTGTAAGGATGTTGTACTCGGAGAGATCTCCGTGTACAAGTTTGGCTTTCTGATACAGATCGCGAATGAGGTCGATTGCATCTTGATATGTTTCATCTGGTTTTTGTGGAAGTTTTTGGCGTATTTGTGGATATGGAACGTCGTTTTTTCCTAAAAATTCCATGATCAGAATATTTCTTTCAAAGGCAAATGGTTTTGGGCAGGGAATTCCTGCTTCTCTGGCACGAGTGAGATTGCTGTACTCCTTTTTGGTCCATGCAAAAATGATGTTTTTGTGCGTACGCCTGATGTTGGAAAATCGAGGATCACCCAAGATGTACTCGCTCATGGTGGTGAAATTGCCGGTACGCAAGCGGTAAATTTTGACTGCTGCACCTGTTTCGATCCCATCGTTGTCAGTGCGTCCTGCAAGAAACACGTTTGCTTCTTTTCCGGTTGAAATAGAGCCCCCCATGGAATTGATGATTTTTTTGTTCACCAGTTTATAGAGGGTGAGAAGTGTAATTTCGTCGAAAACCTCACAGGTAATTTTTCGAGAATCTTCGTCTTTATGAATTTTAGAACCGATATCCTGGATTTTGCGATCCAATCTTTCGATTCTGTTGAGATTTTCGTAATGATGATCTCGTGGTTTTGGTGTTGATCTCATTTTTCGGGGGTGATTTACTTGTGATTATTATCCGTTTCTTTTTGACGGTATTAGCTCTTTGCTTTGCGTTCTTCGGAGAATGATTTATTTTTACATCGCAATCTTCACTTCACGTTCATCTCACCGCAAGGAATTTCTCTGATGAATTGCGATCCACACGATTTTTTTGCCAGTTAATCCTTCTCTTTAAGGTGAAATTCATTGATGATGCCATTCACTGGTTTTTGAAGTAGTTTTTTGTGTGACCTACAATATCGCAGATATCTGTGTAGGTACTGTTGATGATGACGAAAATTCCATCGCATTATTCATGGATAATTGTGACATTTTTCATCACGAAATTCGGAATGAATCATTCAAACTCCTTATACTTTCCAAACAGCACTCCCGATTCGAAATCGTTGAATCGGTGTGTATCCTTCCGGAAGGTGAGGTGATCGTTTACTTTCTATGATTTCCGAGGAAGACGATGATCACATTTCTGTGATGTCTTTTTGCACGGGAGATTGATTCTGTATCAACTCCGTGGTTTCTTTTTCTACAAAAAGTGTTAAGATGATCTTCAATTTTTGAAGGTGAATGAATTATTTGCAGATGTGCAAGTTCTCCGA
>JAIRRQ010000067.1 GCA_031255895.1 Methanocalculaceae archaeon | reverse complement strand
AATACAGACGCGATGCAGGGCATGCATCCGGCACTCCGCAGTCGTATCCGTGGATACGGGTATGAAGTGTATATGTGTGAGACGATGAGTGACGTGCCGACAAATCGTGCTCGTCTTGTCCGTTTTGTCGCACAGGAGGTGCAAAATGATGGTAAGATTCCACATTTCGATCCGTCGGCGATTTCTGAGATTTTGCGTGAGGCACAGAGACGTTCCGGTCGCAAGGGACATCTTACGCTGAAATTGCGCGATCTTGGTGGTCTGGTGCGTGTTGCAGGTGATCTCGCCAGACAGGCAGAGGACGAAATAACGACGATGAAGCATGTGGTGGACGCAAAAGAGATTGCTCGCTCTGTTGAAGATCAGATCTCAGATGAGTATATCAGAAGAACTCGTGATTACGATCTGGCGATAGTTTCCGGAACTCTTATTGGTCGCGCGAACGGTCTTGCGATTGTAGGCAACGATGCTGGTTCGGTTTTGCCGATCACAGCAGAGGTTACGCCTTCACAAGGGATAGGTGCAGTTATTGCGACTGGTCTATTAAAGGAAATTGCACAGGAATCTATTAAGAATGTAAGCGCTCTGATCAAGAAATTCTCTGGAACTGATATCCGCAAGGTGGATATTCACGTGCAATTCATTGGGACCTATAATGGTGTTGAGGGAGATTCGGCATCGATCACGGTGGCAACTGCTGTTATCAGCGCTCTTGAGGATATACCTGTTCGGCAGGATGTGGCGATGACAGGGTCACTTTCGGTTCGTGGCGATGTGCTTCCGATTGGTGGCGTGACCTATAAGATTGAGGCCGCTGCAAAGGCAGGTATCCACACGGTTATTATCCCACAATCAAATCTGAATGACGTGCTGATTGAGGATCGGTACAAGGAAATGGTTACGATTATTCCTGTTACGAGAATTGAGGAGGTTTTGAAGTATGCTCTTGTGCCATCGAATAAGGAGACGTTTGAAGAGAAACTATGTCTTATTGGAAAACACATGGATATTCCGAGAATATCTAAGGTCTAAGGAAATTGAAAATATCGAGACATAGTTTTTGTTGATTTCTGATTTTGTTCTGAATAAAGTCAGATGTTCATACTGTTTTCAAAAAAAAATGTTTTTGTTAGAAAATTTTTCAGGGACTATTGTTTCCAAAACCAGTTATCTACCTACAGCCAATTCTATAACCATCAATGGATCCGATACGTTATTATGACATCAGGTACGTTCGCGGAAATTCTATGACGATCACAGTGGAAAACGGTGATGTGGAATCGATCGGTTCGAACTTTTTTGGTAATGCATTCATCCGTGTTCTTGGTGAGAGAGGCTGGGGCTACTACTGCGCTTCATCGTTTGATCCAGATGATGATCGCACGAAACAGGAGTTCGTTAGTCGCGCCAGCCGCGCCGCAAAACTTACAAACGTTCAGGCAGAAATTGCTGATGTTCCACGTGGTACTCCCCGTAGCTGGGATTGTTCTGCTATGGAACAGGCCACCGTGCCGATTGAGGAAAAGGTCGATCTCCTTCTGAAGATAGAGGCTGGAGCAAGACTTCCTGAGATATGCAGCACGTCAACACGGTACTCCGAACAGTACCAAGATGTCTGGTTCGAGGATTGCAACGATTACAATGCAAATTTCTCGATCTGCCGGACATTATTTGCCATTTCTGCTGTCGCCTCCCGAAGTGGAAACATGCAGACAAATTATGAACAGGAAGCAGTCGTTGGATCACTGAATCTATCGACGTGTCTTGGCTACGGAGAGATGTGCGCGAAACGCGCCACGGATCTTCTTGGTGCATCTTCTGTTTCAGGCGGTAAAATGCCTACGATTTTGGATCCTGCCATTGGAGGTGTGTTTGCGCATGAGGCGGTTGGTCATGCAAGTGAGGGGGATGCCATTCGTGATGACGTCTCAGTTTTTGCGGGAAAACTCGGAACACAGGTAGGTTCGCCGCTAGTAACCATCATTGATGATCCGTCTATGCATGGATACGGCTATGAGCCGTTTGATGCTGAAGGTGTCGCCTTCGGTCCTACTGAGCTGATCAAAAACGGCATCATGCACGCCTACATGCATTCGCGCGAAACTCTTGCAGCAGTCGGTACGGATACTGGATGTGCCGGACATGCAAGGGCGGAACCTGGCATGCAACCGCTAGTCCGTATGAGCAACACCTACATTAAGGAAGGCGATTCCTCCTACGATGAAAT
Organism: Methanocalculaceae archaeon; assembly: GCA_031255895.1. Classification (GTDB taxonomy): domain Archaea; phylum Halobacteriota; class Methanomicrobia; order Methanomicrobiales; family Methanocorpusculaceae; genus Methanocorpusculum. The sequence goes on along the minus strand of JAIRRQ010000067.1, from coordinate 4,615 downwards.
CGTCGCTGAATGTAAATCTGGCATTCTTCTCATCGGTTCTCGTGGTGGGCAGGTTGATCCTGGTCGCGGTGCGTTTCAGTTTAACGCCAAATACGGATACAAAATAGAAAATGGAGAGACGACCGAGATGATCCGCGATTGTTCTATTTCGGGTGATATCTTATCCATTCTTCACAATATTGCTCTCTGTGGTAAAGAGCGGAAAATGTCGTCAGGCATCTGCGGCAAAGGTCAGTCTGTGCCGGTCTCGGATGGTGCCCCGCATGTGTCTCTAACCGAAGCAATTATAGGAAGTTCCGGCAATGTTTGAGTTTGATATTGATGCAGTTCTTCGTGCAGGAGAGGAGGTCGTTGACGAAATCGAGGTGTTTGTTCTCACGTTCGAAGATATTTCTCTGGAACAGCGAGAAATGGCGATTGCAGCAGTTTCTGAACATGGGGGTACATCTATCTATATCCGGACTGTGTCCTGCGATAGGATTGGCGTGTCCGCAACCTCGGATCCGACTCGCTGGGAGGATTGTCTTGCTGCAGCAGTTTCTTCTGCGAAATTTGCCGAACCGGTTATGGGGTGGAAAGGATTGCCTGATCCGATGATCCTTCCTAATGGAGATGATCCGTTTGATCCGAATCTTTCCATCGATCCGGATATGGCGGCTTCTCTTCTTCTACGAATGAACGAAGGTGCTGGAATGCATCCAGAAGCTCGTGTGGTTACAGCGTGTGTTTCCCTTTTGAAAGGTACCTCGACGCTTGCAAACAGTCATGGTGTTTGGTATGAACGAGACATGACTGATATCTCTCTCGGGCTTGATGCGATTGTGGACGGTTCGACCGGTTACGAGTGTGATTCCTCACCATTTCTTTCCCGCATTGATCCCGAGAAAATAGGTGAGAAAACTGCATTTTTGTCAGTTGCATCACGTAACGGCGTTGCAATTCCAATTGAAAAGCGTGATGTCGTTTTGTCGGAACATGTGGTTGATTCTCTGATTTTGAAGTTGTTTATGGAAGCGGTGAATGGGAAGAATGTTATAACTGGTAAGTCCGTCTTTGCCGGAAAACTCGGTGAAATGGTTACTGATCCCTCTATTTCCATATCTGATGTGCCGATGGATCCTCTCGGAAACAGCATGCGAAAATTTGATACAGAGGGAACGTTCACTTCCCGTTGTGACATTCTTGAGAATGGTGTGCTCTCTTCTTTCCTCTATGACTGCAAAACAGCTACTCAGGCAAGCACAGCGTCCACGGGTCATGCGTTTCGCGGAGGGAATGGAGCAACGTACATCTCTCCGCACTGTCTGCGGGTGTCTGGTTCGGTTGGTGATGTTACCAGAGAGCCATGTTTGTTTGTTCACGATGTTATCGGCGCCCATACGGCGAATCCTCTGACCGGGGAGTTTTCTGTGGAAGTTGCGAACGCTTTCCTGATGGAGGACGGGGAGCTCGTTCAGTCAGTAAAAAAAGCGATGATCGCCGGAAACGTGTTTGAGATATTGCAGCAGATTGATGGCGTCAGTGCAGAAATTAAGGTTTTTAACAGTGCGATTGTTCCCAAGATGCGCATTCCATCCATGCAGGTAATCGGATAATTTTTTTATCCCATTTCTATTTTTTATATTCTCTCCCGCGAATGCAGGTAATCATACTGAATCAAATTTCATATAATTATTTTTAAAATGTTCAAATTAAAGCGAAATGTTTGTGCAAAAAACCTACATTACACTAACTTCCAGAGAATATCGAAATATTTCTACATAATTCAGTTGAAAGCTATGGGTACAATAACACGTTTGATTTGATTATGACTGTATTCTGGTTTTTTTTCAACACACGGATAATATATCGTAAATGATGAAATTGCTATCCTTCAAAGTAAGATTTTACTATCCAGAAACAAGGATCAATATCTTGATTCAAATATTTCCTTTCTTGAATCTTATCCCTGCTTTATGGACTAGCTCTAACTTTTGGAATGAAGTGAGATCATCAGGCATCTTTATCAGATGACACAGCCAACACAGTTAATATATTACTTAAGCAGAGGTAGAGATTCTGGGTCGCATAGAAAACGCAAATCAGGACGTGGCAGAGGATGGAAGTATCATTCGCGTAAAACTTCCGACCCGTCGCACAAAAGAACAGTTTGCTCAGGCGGAGTTGATGCTTGGTTCAAACCATATCAGAGTCCGCTGTTCGGATGGTATTACCCGTCTTGGTAGAATTAAGGGGAAAATTAAGAAACGAGTCTGGATTCGTGAAGGTGACATCCTTATTGTTATTCCGTGGGATTTTCAAGACGACAAATGTGACATTGTTTATCGCTACACCACTCCTCAAGTGGATTGGCTTCGTGCGCACAAATATCTTTGAACAGATCCCTATGTTTTGTCCCTTATGATATCGCGGTGTCGACTCCAGTTCCTACATTCAAAATAGTAATATTGGTGCTTAGACACATCTGCCCTTGGTTACAGAAATACTGTTGTCTTAATAGTATAATTAGAAAAAAACTATAATGTCGGTATTTTTGCTCATATTATCTGTGTAACATTTTTAGGGTTATCTTTGACGTGAAAAATCATATGAAGTGCATGTTTTTCGAAGATATGACCACTGTCCAGCTTTGTCATTTCAGAATCGAATATATTTCGGAATCAAATAGTCTGTAAGTTCTTCAGAAATGAGCTACTGGGGGCAGTGGCATGTTTCATCAGTTGCGAAGTTATTGAGATCAAGAAAAAAACTGAGACAGGCATCATAAATTCGACTTTGAGGGGTTTGTGCTGCGTGAGCAAAACTGACAAAAAATTATCCCATCTCAATTCAGATAATCTAGGATGAAAAGTTATTCTCCGTTTGTGAGGGACTGTTTCTGTCCAAATGATATTCTTTTTTTATGCATCAGTATCCATCTGAAGTTGAATCATCATTATGGAGAATATTATTTTAACAGTTAAATTTCAGATGAGTCTACTGTTTTTTGTGGTATTTGGTGGATTTTTTTGGCAATGCACATCGAACTCACAGATATAGTCAATTGGAGATATGGGGTGATAGTATAGTTTGGGGGGGGGGTGCTTGTCTTTTGGATTGGAGGGTACATGATCCTTTACATTTTCCAATGTGGACTTTTACACAACAATTTTTATCGAGATCTCGCTTAATGCAACGAACGTTGCAATTGTGACAATTGTTTTGTGGGAGATGGTCCAATTTCATCAGTCATTTGTGAATGTGGCCTTCGATGCTGTGGTTATTGATGACATTTTTAGTCTGATTGTATCGTCTATCTGAAAAACCTTGGTGCGGCTGGTGAGCTCATGCTGATGTCACTTATTCTGGCAATGACAACCCCTCTTGTTTATGTTCATTGGGGGTGGCTTTTCAAATCAGATGATGGGTCTGATTTCACAGTGGAATTTCAGCTATAAAAATCATTTTTTTTTGAAATAGAGGTTGTGTGAAATTTTTGTAGATAAATATTTCATGTTGTTGCTCTCTTGAAAATTTTTATGGAAAAGTGTAGTAAATATAATCTAATCTATAATAACCCACCCTAATATAAATGTAAATGAGTGTGATTTTTCGCATTTTCATACACTGCGCGAGTGAGATGTCTCACTATGTTGAAAATCTTTTGGATTTTTGTTTGGGGTAATTGGTGTCATATCCGATTGGTTGACTTTTCCAAAAAAAAGTTATTGTAAATTGCTCTTACCACAGTACCATGTCCGTTCTCGTATCCCTACTTGGCACCCAATTCATTTTTTTATTTTGGAGAATTTTCCGCGTGTTGGTATTAGCTCACCGATAAGATCGCTTCTCTCCGCTCGTAGCAGTCCTGCAATGGCAAGATCATATTGCTTTGGATCCTTCCACTGTAAAAGTGCTCGTTGGATGCGTTTTTCAATTCCAATCGGGACATGTACCCTCTGTTTGGTAAGGGGATGTGTGCCACTGTAGTACATTGCCGTGGACAAGGTCATCGGGACTGGAGTGAAGTCCTGTACTTGTTTGGTGTGGAGATTGTGTTTTCGCAGATACAGTGCAAGATCGATCATATCTTCAATTCGGCATCCTGGGTGTGAGGACATCATATATGGTATCAAATACTGCCGATTTTTTCTTTTCGATGTTTTTTGTTTCTGCAATAATTCAAAGTGTGTGTGGAATTCGTAAAATTGATTATTTTGAGGTTTATTCATCAGTTCGGTCACGTGTTCAGAGATGTGTTCAGGAGCTACCTTTAGATGTCCCGATACATAGTGCTCTCGCAATTCCAGCATGTAACGGTCTCCCAGATCGCCCTTGGGAATGAGATCGAAACGAACACCGGAACTGATAAACACATGTTTGATCTTTGAGAGCTTTCGCAGACGTTCCAGAAGTGCCAACTGTTGTTTTGTTCCGTCGGTGAATTTTCCACATTTCATGCAATTTTTGTCGGAACAGGCTATTCCTGTCTTCCAAATCTCGCAGGTGCAGCCGTACATGTTTGCCGTGGGGCCTCCAACATCCTGAACTGTCCCACGAAATTCGGGCATTTCGATCATGCGTTCTGCCTCACGAATGAGGGATTCCTCGCTTCGTGAAGTGATAATTCTCCCTT
>JAIRRQ010000080.1 GCA_031255895.1 Methanocalculaceae archaeon | reverse complement strand
GTAAATAACTAGATATCGTCAGAATTATTCTATTTTTCGTTTTTCATATTACCTTATTTTTCGAGTGGTGATATTTATTGCAGTTGAAACCATATAATGGAGGTGTGCCGACATATCGCGTGTTTTAGGCCCCCGGGTGACACATACGCAGGCGCGAAGGATGAACCACGGGACAACATGGCATGCTACAGGCACCCCCCGTCCGGTCAAAGATCCATAAGGAACGGCAGTAGCCACCAATGCATGGAATCGGTTAACGACGGGGGACACATTCATTATTTCCCACGCTGCAAACCAGTACATGGAAAAGACATATGCAATCTCTTCCGTGGTCGATTTTCAAAACAGATTCCCAATATTATTGTAATCGATGAAATTCATCATGAAGATCCGACAACTGTGGTGATTTGTGCAGAAAGTCTATATCTGATCCGTGTAGGAATTGGAAATATTGAATTTTTCGAGACGCTGTGTAAGAAAGTACATAAACAAAGTAAAGCAAAGAATGATGATTGAAACACTGAGAGACAGTGTATTCACCCAAACACATCACTACTGTGTCTGGCAGTTTGCAGATACTGAGGCAGACGAGGGATCAATGATTTCTGGGATAGGAAAATATAGTAGATATTTGTGACAAAATAAACACTGAAAAATCAAATTTTTTCAACATTATCAAAAAAAATGTTTTTGAAAAACATCTTACAGTCAACAAAAATCACATTTTAAGTGCGAAGTAACTGGATTATCTCATCTAAAACTTTGTGGTCGGTTAGTTTATAAGCGCAAAAGATACATTATAATATCTATCTATGGTTACACACTACATAACTCATTCCTACCATGGAGGCTTTCTTACATGTATTCACCAGACACTACAAAGTATCTTATTCACATTCACATTGAAACAGAGGGGGTTGTCGAAAAACCAGACGTAATTGGGGCTATTTTCGGACAGACAGAAGGACTATTGGGCGAAGATATGGATTTGCGCGAATTGCAACGAAGCAGTAGAATCGGACGCATTGAGGTGCAGATGACTAGCAAACACGGAAAAGCATCCGGCGAACTGTACATCGCATCCTCCCTTGATCGCGCGGAAACGGCAATTCTTGCAGCATCTTTGGAAACGATCGAGCGAGTCGGTCCATGCGTCGCTACGATCAGAGTGCAGGAAATTGAGGATCTGCGGGTTATCAAACGGCGACAGATTGTGGATCGGGCAAAGGAGCTGTTACTTGAATCATTTGACGATACGGGAATCTCAACAAACGAAATTCTTGCAGAAGTTCGCGAATCGATACGAGTGGAAAAAATATCATCCATCGGTGAAGAGCGACTTCCTGCGGGACCAAACGTTTTGGATTCGGACGCCATCATTATTGTTGAGGGACGAGCTGATGTACTGAATCTGCTGAAGTGTGGCATCAAAAACACCGTTTCCGTGGAAGGAACAAAAATTCCTCAAATTGTTGCAGATCTCAGCATTAAAAAAAATGCCACTGCATTTGTGGATGGCGACCGGGGAGGGGATCTGATTCTCCGTGAACTGTTACAGGTAGCAGATATTGATTATGTGGCATTTTCTCCCCGTGGGAGAAGCGTGGAGGATATGTCCCGCAAGGAGATTATAAAATCCCTGCGGAACAAAATTCCGGCAGATGTCTTGCGTGCACAGATTGTGCATGATGGGGAAATTGCAGATCTGGTGCAGGTGTTAGATCCTACCGACTCGACTGTGGAGATGATATCTGCAGAAACTATGGCATCGGTTTCAACGATCATTCCAGAAATAACACTCCACGAAGCGGGAAATAAAGCTCAGCTTTTCCGTGCAGTAATACCTCAGACAATGTCTGAATCGGTGCAAACACAAAAACTCTCTCAGGAAGGAACAATTCGAACAAAAAAATCAGTGAAAGTTCCAGAAATCGAACAAAAATTGAATACAAAAATGTCGATTCCCGAGATAACGATGGTTGAGGTTCCACTTGCAACGGTTGCAACCATCAACAACCTAGTTGAACACCCAGAGGATGAGATACCACCTGTCGCTGCAACAGAAGAAACGCAACAACCAGTATTAGTCGCAGAACCGCGAACGATTGTCGAACACGCTGACTGGATGCGTCAGACGGGCAGGGCACGAGTGTTGACCGGCGAGGGAACAGTCTATGGTGATTACTCGCTGTCCGAGATGCATGATATTCTTCCAAAACTGAAGGGAGATTTTGCAGGAATTATCATTGATGAGACGGTAAATCAGCGGTTTGTGGATACTGCAGCAGAAGTTGGGATGAAGTTTGTTGTTGCCAAAAGCTTTGATGGAGTTATTCGTCGTCCAGTTTCCATTCGGATGATTTCCTTGTGAAATTTGTTGCAAATATTCGTTGCCACAAATCTCAATTCATATTTTCTCGCACATTAAACAGTAGCACAGTTGCTTTATTTACGCCTCTGACGATTTCTGGAAAATCCCACCACACAGGAAAAATTCAATCACGACAAGTATAAACAATATACTGAGTACCGAGAGGATATACCGAGCGATCGATTCCAATCGCACTATTCAAGACACAGAATGTAAGCCTAAATTTGCATATTACAGGAGAAAGAGAAGAAAACGACATAACACAAATATTTGCAACGAGGGGATGCGACCAGTGATCAAGATGGGTTGAGTTTTTCTCAAACTCAAGAAAATTTGGTTTTCATACAGCCAAACAGAGGGACACAAAGATCGGAAACAACTTTAAAGAGGCGAAAATTCTGCAGATGAGATAATATTGGTTCATGGACGGTTAGCAGTTGATTACACTAATATCATGGATTCATTCGAGATTGAACACTGTTTTCATGAGAACTGCGATCATTGCCAGAATCAAGAGTACCAATCCATACACGCGTTCCATGAACTACCACTACCATATGCAAAATCATCATAATAACAGTAGTGATCATTTCAAAAATATTACTTTGATAAAAATAAACTATCTTCGATTCTCAAGGATACTAATCATTATCTATTTTGTCAACCATGTTGTTAGATATAATATATGAGATTAGAAGAAGACAGAACCGCGGGATCACTTGCGGGGAGGCAATATGAGGTTTTTGAAACTGATTGCCTATCCTGAGTCTGAAAAACTATATTGGCTCTGTTACAATTTCAACCGATCCTGACGGCTGTTAGATAGGGATAGTGGAGACATATTTATGACGATGAAACGATATTTGCATCAAATTACAGTCTGTGAGGCTGTCACAATTATTAAGAAGGTTCCACCGCGCAATTCATCCCATCTCATACCAGTAGTAGAGGCGGTGGGTCACAGACTTGCAGAGTCTCTGTATGCACAGTACTCTGTCCCAGAGGTCCCTGTTTCTGCTATGGACGGTTTTGCGATTCGATCGACAAATACGATCAACGCGAGAGAGCAGACGCCAGTTCATCTCCGTGAGTTCGTGCGGTTGAATACGGGTAACGTAATTCCAAAAGAGTTTGATGCAGTTGTCCGTGTTGAAGATACTTTGTTTGACGGAAATGATCCGAATGAGATTACTGTCCGGAAAGAGGTTAATCCTGGAGCGAATGTTCGTGAGACAGGTGAAGATATCAAAAAGGGGCAGTTGATTCTTTCTGCGGGAACAGTGATCCGACCGTTTGATGTGGGTGCTATTGCTTCCTATGGGATTACACATGTAAATGTTTCGCGGATTTCGGTTGGAATTCTGCCAACCGGCGCAGAACTGATTCTACCAGGTACCAGGCCACTTCCAGGTCAGGTGGTGGAGAGCAATACAACGATGGCAGAAGCGTACCTCCTTGAATTCGGAGTTGATGTCATGCGTTATCCACCTGTAGGGGATAATCCATTACTGATTCGCGAGGCTTTGAAGCGTCTTCTTTCGGAAAATGATATCGCAATTGTGTCTGCCGGGTCATCCGCAGGGACAAAGGATTTTACGGCATCGGTAATTGCAGATATGGGAGAATTGCTGTTCCACGGAGTCGCGATGAAGCCGGCAAAACCTGCAATGTTTGGTGTTGTCGAGAATAAGCCGATATTTGGTCTGCCTGGTTATCCGCTTTCGGCACAAACGGTTCTGCGTCTGTTTGTTCGTGAGCTATTGGAGGAGTGGGGCTGGAAGGGACCTGTTCAGGATTTAGTGCAGGTACAGCTGGGAGATTCAATTTCATCTGATGGAGACGTTGATGAATTCAGCTTGCATGCGGCGGCAAGAATGGGGAATCGATATGTGGTTATTCCACAGTCTCGAGGAGCGAGTGTGCAGATGACAGGTGTCCGATCGAATGTAGTTATCCATATTCCACAGGGTATTGATGGTTTTGAAGCGGGAGACGAGGTTACGGCACTTCTTACGGTACCACGGGAGGAACTTGACCAAACGGTGTTGATTGCTGGGGTGTATGATCCAGTTCTTGACATTCTTGCAGAGGAGGCGATGAAGGTAAACATTCGCGTTCGTACTGGCAATTTTAGCGGCTTGTCGGGTTTGTTGCTACTGTTGAAAAATTGCTGTCATGCGGTTTGCATTACAGATGATGCCGATCTTGTAATACTCAACGATACAAAAGTATTTATCCGTTCGTTTTCAGAAGGAGGGCATGCTACTTTGGCAAGGCTGGTATACCGAGCAGAAATGGAGAAGGATCCTTTGATGCAGAAGCTATTTTCGGTGATGGAGTTCATTGAGCATTAGTCCAAATAATCTTTTTTTTTGAAAAATAACGAGTAATGTTGCGAGAATGTTTTTCTGGAGAACATTACTTGTTGACTGGTGAAAGGAAATTATTCTGACAAATCAACAATGAAAAAGGATAGATAAAGTCATAACATGAGCTTTTGTCTAATTTCATAGGAGATATGAAAAATATAGTCTTCAGATCTTGTGATTACAGATGACTAATTTGACGTTTCCATAAATACATCCAGTTTCACGCGTGAGTCGTTCGATTTTTATGATGAATCGGTTTTTGAATTAATCTCGTTTGTGAAGTGGTAGATAGTCTGTTTACGTTGATTTCAAGCACTTTTCAGACACTGCGTTGTCTTGCAGATGAGTACGGTGTGATGTTTTTCAAACACTTATGCACAGATCGCCCCATAGATCTGCATTCAGGTTTCCATGCAAACAAGTACCGGTGCTATGCCAGAACGTTTGATCACATGCATTTCAATATTTCCCTGAATTAGATGAAATGAGCCCATCCCGTCTTGGAAAATAATAATGAGGATAGGATGATCGTCGAAGAAGCAAAAATGTGTCAACCAATACATCTACAACGTGCGAACATCTGTAATTGGGAGTAATTCCCTTGCTGAATCCATGCACGAATGTAAGGAACGAATTCCCTTTCCGAAAAGAGAGAAACTGAGTGGAAATAGTAGATGTTTACCCAAACAATTTCAGCGAAATTAGAACTTTTTGTGAAAAATCGACGTAACTTGCAAAACGTTTGAGTATAGATTTCGTCGGTGATATTCGACGTAAGTGTATCGTTTCGTGGTGCGAGAGTATGCGCAGTGCGTACGGAGCATTTGTACGAGGGGTGAAGAATAAATATACATATTCATGGTATATTTTTCGATTCAAATGCAATTCATAATTATTTAAAACTAATATATTTATCAGAACAATTATAATTTTAAAACAAGATAATCATTTTACAAATTACAGGCAACAAGGATCAGATAGAGTGTAATGGATTTTTCCGATATAATACCAACGGATGCAGTAGATCTGCACACCGAACATTGAATTCCAAACATCTTGTCGGATCT
>JAIRRQ010000058.1 GCA_031255895.1 Methanocalculaceae archaeon | reverse complement strand
TTTTACAAATTACAGGCAACAAGGATCAGATAGAGTGTAATGGATTTTTCCGATATAATACCAACGGATGCAGTAGATCTGCACACCGAACATTGAATTCCAAACATCTTGTCGGATCTACCTTTCTTGGAAAGATATATACTTTGCCACATCGTGGATCTGCAGAAAAACGATTACAAGAACCATCGTACAAAAACATGGCGATCGCAAAAATATCGCCCTTCTGCTCATATTCATTCATTTGAAATCAGACAACATTATTATAGAGACAAATGTATAATATAATGAGATATAATATTGTGTGCTTCACTACCATGAGTAAAAACAAGTGGATGATGATAAAAAAACGCGTGTAAACTGTTTAATCAACCTCACAGTCAGGAATATAGTAACGAAAAATTGGTGAGATATAATGAATTACGAGGTAATATTCTCCTCCCCCCTAACATACACCAAAGAAACATTCAAATTGGATCGCTGGTTTTACCATCTCATCTATCCTCAGACAAACGTAGAAACGCTTCGGGTCGTACCACTCTTTTCAAACAATTTCTCCGCACCATGAAAATAGAACCAAGCATTTTCACAGTATCCATCGCAAAAAATCACCATACCAAAGACAGGATGATGAATATCGCAGGAATCACCCGTGTTATCTTAGCGCCCATCATCCCCACCATATTCTGTCTCTTCATGGCAGATTTCATTCCAGCTTTTTTAGACCACCATGACCCACTTGTCCCTGAAATTTTCATCGCACTGATTGGCATGATCTTCACCGTCATCGTCATTATTATCCTCACATCAATCAGATCAAACAGATGGCTCGACTGCATTACCGCAATTACCACCACATTGTCCATGCCCATACACTCAATAACGTTCTTGAAGTCATTGTTTGCACTCTTTGAATGCAACTCGACTAATCGGGTCAAATCGTCGCCATATTTCATTTCGTCAAGATACTGGTCATTATCCTGTTCGCCGCAACATCCAACGTCTTCCACACAAGGTGCATGATGCTCACTTACGACAACAAAAGTGCCACTAAATCATTTTTTTTATGAAACTGCTACACACCGCCGATCTACATCTCGGAAAACAATTCTATGGATATAACATCCTCATCGATCAGGAATTCATCCTTCGTCAAATAGCCGAAATTGCCATCCGAGAAAAATCAGATGGTCTCATTATCGCAGGCGATATCTTTGACACAGCCATCGCTAATCGTACGGCGATCGATATTCTGAACCGATTTTTAACCAAACTCAAAGACACAGGGATTGCCGTCTTCATGATAAGTGGTAATCACGACTCGCCCGAACGCATCCACTACGCAAGCGACATCATGGATGACTGCGGCATTCACATCAATGGCATCTACGATTGCGACCGTGATGTCAAAATCGTGGACATGCACGATTCCTACGGCACTTTGCACATATGCCTTCTACCGTATCTGGATCCTGCATCTGTCCGCAGTTCCGGACGCTTTGATGAGAAACAGATCTCCACCTTTGACGATGCCGTTGCAGTCGTACTAGCAAAAATACCATTCAAATCGGATGAACGCTATGTTGCAGTCTCCCATCAGTTCGTTGCAGGGCTAGGAACGACTCCCTCCCCATCAGAATCGGAACGCATCATCGTCGGAGGTATTGAACAAGTGAACGCAAACCGATTCACTAAGTTTGAGTACGCCGCACTCGGTCATCTACACAAATCGCAGAAGATAGGCCTGCCGACCATCAGGTATGCAGGCTCCCCCCTCAAGTACTCACCTTCCGAATGTGGATCTGCGAAATCAGTAACCCTTATTGAATTTTTCGAAAAGGAAAACGTAACCATCAGACAGATACCCTTACACCCGCTGCGTGACCTCCGGATCATCCGCGGAACCATCAACGAACTCACCTTAGAGAGAGGCATTCCCACTCCTCACAACGACTTCTTCGTCATACAGTTAACCGATCCCCTCCCACCCACAGATGCCATGGCGCGTTTGCGGGCTGTGTATCCCAACATCATCACCGTTGAAATGATAAACAACACCACGCCAGCTGCCGCTACTGCCGGTGCCAAGATGGAAGATCTGCTGAAATCTGATCACGACCTTTTCGCCGGATTTTTTACAGAAACCACTGGAAGAACGTTGAGCATATTTCAGGAACGAGTCATTCAAGACATCTTGCGGGATATGGAGACTGAAAAATGAGGCCAATATGCCTTGTAATGTCAGCCTTCGGCCCATACGCGAAAGATACGATAATCGATTTCTCACGGTTTGGAAATTCTGGCATATTTCTCATTACAGGTGATACGGGCGCAGGTAAAACCACCATCTTCGATGCAATATGCTACGCACTCTACGGAGTCGCAAGCGGCAGTATCAGAGAATCAAAAACGTTTGCTAGCGATTTCGCCGCAAACTCAATTCCGAAAGTAAAACTTTCTTTCCAGCATCGCGGAGAATCCTACATCGTCAGCAGAACACCCGCGTATGTTACTTCCGGAATCGAAAAAAAAGCAACCGCAAGTCTCGTTCTGCCATCAGGTATCGAAATATCCGGACCGAAAAATGTCAATGAAGAGATTATCTGCTTGCTCTGCCTTGACAGTCAACAGTTCCGGCAGGTCGCGATGCTCGCCCAGAACGACTTCCAAAAATTTCTTTTTTGCACAAGCCGCGAACGTGCAGATATTCTCAGAAAACTCTTTACGACCGAACGATTTTCAGTTCTCCAGGAAAAAATTACCGAATGTGCAAGAAATGCAAAATTCACACTTGAATCCATCAAAACCTCATGTACAGAATATTCCGGACGATATTCCACAATACCAGAAACACGGCTAGCTAAGCTTGTCTTGGAAGTTTCCTCCTCAAAAGAGGGATTTTTTCGAATGGAAGAATTGCTTAAAGCTGCTGATGCAGCTATCTATGAAGATCAGATGCAAGCATCCACCCTTAAGAGAGGTATTATCTCCACACAAAGACGTGCCATTCACATCAGGACGGAGATCGAAGCAGGAAAACTGATCAATGCGGAACTCGATCGTCTTGCTGCAACGATTCAGCGTTCAATCGAACTGCGGAATCAGGAACCAGACATGGTTAAACTCGGCAAAAAATTTGAAATTTCAAAAAAAATTCTGGAAATTTTGCCACTTGAGGCACGGGCAGTAACTTCCAGAAAACGCTCCGTCGAGACGAAAGATGTTTGTGAAAAAGCAGTGATTAAGCTTGAAAAAACGAAAAATAAGGCATATGAGGCAAAAACGGCTCTGGAAAAAATTCAGAGAACAAACGTCACCATTTCCCAAAAACAAGAGGAAATCGGCAAACTCAAAAGTCTCATCCCGCAATTCGTTGAATATAATGATGCAACAGAACAGATGAGGAGAGGGGATGTGGAACTTGCGAGAGTCAAAAAGGATGTGGATGATTGCAAGACAGAGGTTGAAAAGGAGAAGGTACAACGTGACACGATGATAATGAGGCTATTTGATATTACCGATGTTCCGGCAAAACTTACCGGGGCAAATCAGCAAAAAAATCAGATCACAGTCCGTACTGCAACTCTTGAAACTGTAAAAAGATCTCTCACTGCGTACCAACACAGCGAAAAAGAACTTGCCACACAAGAGATAGTCTATATCAAAGCAGTGAACGCATGCGAAAAAGCAGCTGCAGTCTACCAATTGAAGGAACGTGCCTTTTTTGACGGCCAGATCGCTATTCTCGCACAACATCTCATCGAAGGATCACCCTGTCCGATCTGTGGTTCAACACACCATCCACATCCCGCAAAACTTTCAGTCGAAAATCCAACCGAAACAGCACTGAATCGCGCAAAGGCGAAGCTCTCTGAAATGGAAAAAAAAAGAAATTTCGCATCTATTACACGTTCTGCCGCTCTTGCAACGTTGAAACGGGATGAACAACACATCAAATCCCTTGCATCCTTACTCTTTGAACTCCCAAGAGACCCAGACTGGACAAAACAACTGGGAGGATTGATTGATGTGGAAATTACCAAAATGACCGTACAGTACAACGAAATCACAACCGAAATATCGGTCCTGTCACAACTTTCTGACGAAAAAAAATCCATCGAAGTGAATTTGCGCCGAATGAATGAAACCATCCAGGCGCACGAACAAAAACTCATTCTCCTCATCAAACAACTTGAAGAGATTCACAGACGCGTTGAATACTCAAAGTCCCGTGCTGAGACATTGAAACGTCAGCTACCCTCCGATTACTCCTCCTCAGTTGAACTTATCAATGCAGTTCAGCGGATGGAAGAAGAAATGGCACATTACCGAAAATGGGAAACAGATCTCGCAAACGCGTGTGAAACAGCAAAATCTGCAAAATATGAGGCAATTTCAGCTTGTATCGCAGCAAAAAATATCCACGATGATGCAAGGGCGCAGTGCGCTGCAGACGATGAGGCATTTTCCCTGGCACTCGCGGAGCGTGAACTGGATTATTTACATTTTCGC
>JAIRRQ010000035.1 GCA_031255895.1 Methanocalculaceae archaeon | reverse complement strand
AAATTTGTACATAGTATCAGCTCTGGTTATGAAAAATATCGTCTCATATTCTCATATAGGATATCAAGTAGTGTCAGAGGAGGAAATGTTCTGAGGGTTTGCATGAAAAAGATCTATGGAATTTTTGTGATCTTCACGTTTGTCATCTGTATTTTTGCAGCAGGCTGCGTAGGAACCGGTGACAGTATTGATGGGGAAAAGGTACTGGTCGTCGGAGAAATGTGGCATGTCTCTTCCATTAACCCAGGTGACGGGCATGACAGCGGAACCTTTGTCACTGAAAAGGCAATTGTGACAGAAACACTCGTCGGGGCAAACGATGAATTTGAATTGACGCCGAATCTTGCAGTTAGCTGGGCAAAGATCGATGATGTTTGTTGGGAATTCAAACTTCGCGAAGGTGTAATGTTCCACAACGGAGATGAAATGACCGCATCGGATGTTAAGGCCTCGTTGGATAACACCGTTCGGTTTTCCCCGAACACAGCGAAATTGATGTCATATGATCATGCCGAGGTTGTGGACAAATACACTATTCGCATATACACGACAGATCTGACTCCATTGGTTCCGGGTGTACTCCACTATCCGGACACCGCAATCATCAGCAACAAGTCCTATGACTCGAACGACTATTTTGTCAACCTGATCGGTACCGGCCCAATGAAGGTCAAATCATTTAATGAGCAGACTGGCGAACTTGTTGTCATCAAAAACACTAATTGGTGGGGAGGTGATCCTGGTTTTGACAAGATGATCATACGCGGATACAAAAGCCCATCTACTCGTGCGATGGTAATCGAGAACGGAGACGTTGATTTCACCACCGATCCTCCATACAGCGACATCGATCGGCTAGATGCACTACCTGGCATCCATGTCGAGAGGTGCAACACATCGAGAATCTACAAACTTGACGTGAATCTTGCCCATGAGGCAATGGCAGATCTGAATGTTCGCAAGGCGATCTCATATGCGATTGACCGAATCGGTATTGTGGATAATGTACTCTATGGTGTCGGAGCCCCGGCAGGTGGTGTATTCCTGCCGAGTATGGCTTGGTCGAACAAAAACCTTACTCCGTATTCTTACGATCCGGTCCTTGCAAAACAGTATCTCGCGAATGCAGGCTGGACGGATACCAATGATGATGGATATGTTGACAAGAACGATAAAAACCTGCACGTCAAGATCTACACCTACACTGAACGTCCAGGTCTTCCACCGATGCTCGAGGCAATTTCTGCGAACCTCAAATCCATCGGTATCGAGGTTGAGGTGGTTATAATGGAGAGTAGTGCTGTGAATGCTACGATGGCTGACGGCGACTGGGATCTCTATCTGACGGCTATGAATCTCGCCATGGTTCCAGATCCGGAGTATGTCCTAAAGTCCTGGTACACCACTACCGGTACTGGTAACAAATCGGGGTACAGCAACGCGTATGTTGATCGTCTGATCGTGGATGGTCACTACATCTGTGATTTGGACGAGCGATACAACCATTTCTCTGAGATTGAGTGGATTGTGTACAACGAGCTGCCGACCATCAACATCGCCTACTATGGTGTTGCCATCGTGGTGAAGGACACGGTTATTGGGTATAAGTTTGATCCAACTGCCCATGACTACAGGATTGATCCGTTCATGACCATTGCGTCATGAACTCAGTTTTTTGGAGAAGATCCAATGGATGATAGAGCAGTGAAATCTGAAATTGCGGAAAATTGGAATGAAAAGGCTGAATATTATGACACACATGTCTCCCACGGCATACAAACTCGGGAAGAAACGTTGCTTTGGATGAATGCACTCCAGAGTGTCCTTCCTCCGAAAGATAATCTTTCCATTCTGGATGTTGGTTGTGGTACAGGTGTGATGGGTATGGTACTTGCCGAGATGGGGCATACCGTCACCGGTATCGATATTTCAGAAGAGATGATGAATATCGGCCGCAAAAAGGCAATGTTCGCTCATCTTTCGATGATCTTTCATCACGGCGATGCAGAACATCCGCCGTTTATGGATAACACCTTTGATGTGGTTATCAACCGTCATCTGTTATGGACACTCCCACATCTGAATAATGCCATTGCTAGCTGGTATCGGGTGCTGAAACCGACGGGCGTGGTGATGGTGATCGATGGTGTGTGGGATGATGGTTCTGTCCTCTCTGATGTGCGAAGGAAAATGAGTTTTGCGTTTTCCCGTATGTTTGAACTGCATCCACATGGAGAGAAAGGTTACAGTACTGAGATCTGTAACGTTCTGCCGAACCGAGGGGGTGTTCCAGCATCTGAAGTACACCGATATCTGGAAATTGCAGGATTTTCAGAAGTTTCTGTGTTGAATTTGGACAACATTTGTGTGAGCCAACGACAGCGATTGAATTGGTATCAGAGGATCAATCCATCCCCCTCTTATTATTTGGTATCAGGATGGAAGGGGGGTGCGTATGAGATCTAGCATTATTTTACATTTTGCAATGATACTATCTCTTGTCGTTGCTGTGGCGGATCGTATTGATTTTACTGATGCAGGTCTTATGGGTGTTACGTTTGAGAGTTTTATGCACACTTGCGTTCTCCAGCAAAAAAAATTGAACTGGTGCCCGAAGATCGGCAACCATTGGTGTACTATCTTACCTCTGGAATCAAAGAGGCTTAAATAATATGCACCATTACCTCATCAAACGAATTATCTACCTCATTTTTACGCTCGTAATTGCGTCGATGTTTGTGTTTGTAGTGGTCAATGCGACACCTGGCGAGTCTGCAGAAGTGTTGGCGCGGCATCTCTACATAGGTCTTGAGGAGATCGCACCTCCGGAATTAATCGCTGAGGTCTCCGAACGATATGATCTCAACAAACCTATTTTGCAACTGTATTTGGAATGGATTGGTGGGATTTTGCGCGGAGATTTAGGTTATTCCATCCTCTTCAACAAACCAGTGAATCGACTTTTGATGCTGCACCTGCCACCAACTATTTTTTTGACTGTGGTTGCGATGGTTTTTGCCACGACTACTGGTCTTGTTCTTGGTATCTTCTCTGCCCTGCATCAGAACAGAATCCTGGATCATATTATCCGTGTCGGTACGATTTTCTCTGTCTCCATGCCTGGGTTTTGGGTGGCTGTGATGTTGATTTTAGTTTTTTCCATGTGGTTTGGGTTGACACCGATCTCAGGATACGGGGGACCGCCGTATATTATTCTCCCGGCGATCGCACTTGGATTACACACAATGGCCTCCATTACTCGTATTATGCGAACCAGCATGCTTGAAACGATGAATAAACCATTTGTCATGTTTGCAAAGGCGAAGGGTTTGCCGAAGCGGCGGGTGATTGTTTCCCATGTATGCAAAAATGCGCTTCTACCGGTGTTGACCATTATCGGCACGTCGTTCGGTACATTGCTTGCAGGTTCTGTGGTCATTGAGACCATCTTCTCCTGGCCAGGTATCGGGGCGATGTTGATGAAAGCAATCTCGGCACGTGACTTTGTTTTGATTGAGAGCACAATTATGATGGTTGTATTTATGTTTCTTATCGTGAACTTCGTGATTGATCTGCTCTATCACGTTATTGATCCGAGGATTATCTATGATTGAACTGGGTATTGAAACATGGATAAATTTCTGGAAATCGAATGTTTGCGAAACAGACTGGTATTATCGTCTTAGGCAGCGCCCGGATCTTCAAATTGT
This sequence comes from Methanocalculaceae archaeon, assembly GCA_031255895.1. Classification (GTDB taxonomy): domain Archaea; phylum Halobacteriota; class Methanomicrobia; order Methanomicrobiales; family Methanocorpusculaceae; genus Methanocorpusculum. The sequence continues at coordinate 4,876 of JAIRRQ010000035.1, read as the reverse complement.
ATTTGTCCTCCTTGTTGTTGTTCTGAGTGTATCAATTTTTGCGCCGATAATCTCTCCTCATGATCCTGCAGTGCAGGATCTCTACGGTAAAAACCAGTGGATGTCTGCCGATCACTGGTTTGGCACAGATTATCTCGGTCGTGATCTATTCAGCAGGGTTGTATGTGGTTTGCAGACGTCAATGACGATTGCAGTCACAACGATTGCAACCACGTTCGTAATCGGAACGATGATCGGCAGCTACGCGGGATACAAAGGTGGTTGGGTTGATAATGTGATCTCCCGTGTCATTGACGTTTTTCTCGCATTTCCGTCGATCATTCTTGCTCTTGCGCTAGTGACGTTTCTTGATTCTGGTATTCTGAATATGATTCTCATGCTTGTGATTGCGCAGTGGGCGTCGTTTGCTAGATTGATGCGAGGTCAGGTGCTTGTGGAGAAAAATGCTGAATATATTCTGTCTGCATGTGCAGCAGGTCTTCCAGGATGGTGGATCCTTATAAAACATCTTATACCGAACTGCATTATGTCAGTAGTGGTACTAGCGACGCTGGAACTGGGACACGTGATTCTGACAATCTCCACGTTGTCGTTCTTAGGTCTCGGTCTTTCACCCTCGATTCCCGAATGGGGTTCAATGATCAATGCGGGTTTAGACAGCATGCGCACAGCTCCATTGAATGTGGTTGTGCCTGGTCTCTCCATCACGACAGTAGCTCTGTTGTTTAATTTGGCAGGGGAGGGTATTCGCGACATCATTGATCCTGGAACGGATGCGGAGGGGAGTCTGTGGACATTTTAGAAGTGTCGGAGTTAAATGTGGCATTTCCCACTCGCTATGGTCTCGTCCGCGCGTCACAGAACGTGAATTTTTCGGTGAAGGAAGGCGAAATTTGCGTGTTGGTCGGGGAGACCGGATCTGGAAAAACGGTGATTGGGCAGGCTATTCTGCATCTTCTGCCGCAAAATGCTAAAATATCAGGTAGTATTCTGTACGCTGGTGAGGAAATTCTTTCGATTTCAGATCAAAAATTTTCCCGTTTACGAGGTCATGAGATCTCATTGGTTCCGCAAAATCCAACCGATTCACTAGATCCATTGATGCGTTGCGGGCAGCAGATTGCTGAGGTACTTGATATCTGCGGTACTTCAAGAGAGGATCAGCTTTCCAGGACAACATCCATTCTTTCAGATTTGTCCTTTTCGGATCCGGAACTAGTTGCGGCGTCATATCCGCACATGCTGTCCGGCGGCATGCGTCAGAGACTGACGACAGGTATTGCCCTCGCGGCTTCCCCGCGATTACTGATCGCAGACGAACCAACGAAAGGTTTTGATTACACAGCACGGAAACGAACGGTAGATATGTTTCTGGATCTGGAAAGGATGGGAATTGACTCCATTCTAATGATCACTCATGATTTGGTGTTTGCGGAGATGATTGCCGATACGGCAGGGGTTCTGTACTCGGGAGAATTGGTGGAATTTGGTCCGGCGGCAGACGTGTTTTCCTCACCTCTTCATCCCTACACAAAAGGACTAGTGGCAGCTCTTCCAAAAAATGGTATGACACCAATGCCTGGCATGTCTCCTGGACTCGCACGGCTACCGAATGGATGCTACTTCCACAATCGGTGTGCAACTCCATGTGAGGAAAACAGTGTGCATCCCGTGATGCGCAAAGTATGCGGGAGATTTGTGCGATGCAACCGCTGCTGAGTGTTGAATGTCTTTCCAAAAATTATGGCCACGGTGATATTTTTCACGACGTGAGTTTTACAGTGGATGCCGGTGAGACGATTGGTCTGTTCGGGATGAGCGGATCGGGCAAGTCAACACTCGGTAAGTGTCTGATAGGACTTGAACGGGTGTCTAGCGGTCATGTGCTGTTTGAAGGTGTAGATCTTTTTACGCTTTCTGAACGAAAATTACGGAAATTGCGACCAGCGATGCAGATGCTCTTTCAACATCCTGAAATGTCAATGGATCCCAGAATGCGACTATGCGACAGTGTAACTGAACCTCTCGCATATCACGAAAGACGAAAACGATCTGATGTGTTTTTGGATCTTCTACCGCTGATTGCAGCGGTTGGTCTCCGATCAGATCTGTTCTCATGTTATCCGAATCAATTGTCTGGCGGGGAAATTCAACGAGCGATGATGGTGAAGATCTACTCGCTGTCTCCGAAGCTGATCATCGCCGATGAGCCTACATCAATGCTTGACATGTCTGTGCAGGCGCAAATTTTCGGTTTGATGAAAAATCTTCAGAAAAAGAACAACACCGCTTGTGTGTTTATCTCGCATGATCCGTACGTGATGCTTGCAATGTGTGATTGCATCGGCATTTTGGACGGAGTGAGGTTTCGTATGATGAGTGCAGAGGAATTTGCCGAATATGTGGCTATTCTCTCTGTCTGATATTTTTCCGTGTTTGTGTCGAAAAATGGCGATCTTTTCATTAGTCAGTAAAGTGTCGTGTTTGTGTCAAATATCGAGAATGATTGTCTGATGATCGTGCACTACCTCACTGATCCACACACTGTTACCTCTATCTGGAGATTATGCAATGTTTATGGTTCGTTGTGAATCTTAATTTTAATGAAATCACCCCCTCTCAACATCGATATATTCATTCGGCAGATTATCGATGCTTCGGTTTCTAGGGGTGATCATTTGATTGTAGCTTCTCTCTGATGTACCTGCGATCATGATCCTGGAGCATGTAGCGTACATAGTCGTTGTTCCTGGTGTGTTCTCGTTTCTGGAAGTACTGTACGCGGTTTTGAGGTAATCGATGAGATGGGTATGATTTGTTCTTTGATCCTTTCAGGATAATTTGGAGTACTGCATTCTCTACGTGAGGATGAGAGGGGATATCGATGATTCCGTTGCGATCGCTTTGGATCCCTAAGTTGGACAGGATCGTGAATCCGGCGGGAAATGGTGCAATCGATGTTGATACCTGCGAAAATGAGGAGTAACTGGATGACTGCAAAAAACATAGCTAAATAATTGCACAGTAATAAAATAATAGATTATAGGGGATGTGATAATTTTTCTTGAATATTTCAAGAAAAATGGACCCGAAGGGAGTCGAACCCTTGATCTCCGCCATGTCAAGGCGACGTCATAGCCTACTAGACCACGAGTCCACGCATATTTCGCATCTATATATTCTAATAAATACGATATTCCTAATTATAAATATTTCTGAATATAATTCTGCACGTTCAGTTCTTTCTCTTCATGCTGATTTCTGATTTGGTCTGTGTTTTAAAATTATTCGTTTTACCATTATCACTGGTATTATGAATCTCATATCTGAAATCATTGTGTTTTTTGATGAATGTAGTAATTTTTCGAAAATACTTGTACTATGACCGTGACGAATAGTACAAAGGAAAAAATTGCAAAACCATAAGCAAAATTATGGACACAAATATATACCTACAATGCTAAAAGAGACCATGACAAAAATGATTCAATAATTCAGTAGAATGGATTGTCACGTCTGCTGATGTATCATCAATCAATAGACATTGTTCATCAAAAGACACAATGATTTCAGATATGAGATTCATAATGTCAGGTGATTTAAAGTTGATTTTTCGGATTATCGAAATTATCCTCTCTTTGGAATCGTGACTGCAGCTTGTGTTTATTACGGCTAGTTATACGTTAATAATAAATTGTAATTATCTATAATGCACCAACATGTTATTCGTCGCATCATCTTTCTTACTTTCCCAATTGTAGTGTACTGCATCTTTCTCTCCATCTTGTGGCTCACCTACGCTCAGGAATACGGTAGTTCGCAGTATTGGAAGATGGTTGGATTGTTTGTCATCTATTTCATTCCTCCACTCGGTAAAGAATCTGTTATCCCAGGGGCAATTGGGCTTGGATGTCCCCCTTGGATTATTTGTTGTGGTGTTATTCTAATGGATATTCTCAGTTGCGTGTTTATCTCCCTAAATTTTGATCTTCTGGAGAAGATTCCGTTTGTTAGCGATCTCATCCACAAATTCATGGACAACACAGATAAGATACGAAAAAGGAATCCATGGGTTGAAAGATTGTCTTACCTTGGCCTTTTAATTTTTATGTACATCCCACTACAGGGTTCCGGGGCGTCAACCACTACTATTCTCGGCAAGTTGTTTGGTGTGAAGATGTGGATCACATTCTCGATCGTAATGATCGGTAGCATTCTCTCCACATTATCAATCGAAGTAGGGATGCAATTTCTCGCTGATCTATGGGGGACGAACAACTGGCATGCAGTACTTGCAGTGATTATTTTTATCATTGTTGTTATCGTTGTTTACTGGAAATTGAAAAGAAGGAGTGAGATCTAACTGTCTTCAACTTTTTCATTGTGAATGCATCGATAATTCATTAGTCAAGGCTGAATTCAAACGTTATTTCATGAGATATTTTCAGAGCAAGATATAGTTCGGTTCTAAACTTATCGTCCTGGCAGCTGGCACCTGAAATATCTAGACAAATGCCAAAATGAGAAGTACATTTTGTTCAGCGCTGAGTTCTGGGGTACAACGAATACAAATTTATCTTCATTGTCGTGATTTTTCCAACATACGCGTTAGAATAAATACTTGATGCAAATAATTATGGAGCATTTATAGCTGTACTAATTTTGCTGAGATGATACCGTTGCTTCCTACAATCTCCTGCATCACGTTTGAAGGAACCACGTCTTCTACGGCAAGAATCATCATCGATTCGGAACTTGCGTTTACTTTCCCTATTTGCATGTTCGATATACTGATGTTGCATTTATCGAGCAGTATGCACACGTGACCAACAATACCTGGTCGACTAATGTGGTTGGCAACAATCACATTGCCCTT
>JAIRRQ010000106.1 GCA_031255895.1 Methanocalculaceae archaeon | reverse complement strand
TTGACTGCAGATACGCAAGTGATCCATCTTGCGTGACGAGGTAAGTCTCTCTTTTGTCATGATTTTCATTACTGAATAATTGTTCCGCCATGATCACGATCTTGCAGGAAGTCCATGATGCGGGAGATGTGGAAAATATGAGATGGAATGCCTGCGTCTGCAAGCAGCAAAAGTTCCTCAACTTTTCCACGCATTCCTCCAGTGACATCTGTGTTTACGGAGTCACCGAGATTGATTGTACCGATATTTCCTCGGGAGATTACAGGAACAACTCGACCTTTAGCAAGAACCCCAGGGACATCGGTCGCAACACCGACACGTGTCGCACTGAGAGCCTTTGCCATTGCAGGTACGATCTGATCGCCTGATATAATACAAGCTCCGCGAACCGTGTCCATCACCACGTCACCGTGCAGAACCGGCACAATTCCAAGTGCAAGCAGTGCTTTGATCTGTTCTTCTCCTGAATAAACAAGACGTCCGTTCTTTGCGATACTCGTACAAATCAGATGCATGCAGATCGCATCGACACCTTCGGCACGGAGATGCAGCACAAACTCTTCATTCAGTTTCCTCACCGCAAAATGTGTGATAGCAATTCCTTTTGCGTTGGATTTTGTCACTCCTTCTTGAATATGGTAATGTTTCGCTTCTGGGTGACCACAGGATCCTGCTCCGTGTACGATGATGAGTGGTACGGATTTTGCAATCGGTGCGATCTGTGCAGCAAATTCTTGAATTCTGATTGTGTTGATCGTACCCGTTTCGGATTTTCTTGTGACAACACTTCCGCCGAGTTTGAGTATGGTAATTTTACTCATCTTTCTCCTTCCGCGCTCCTTCGATGTCAATCGTGGTGATGATGGCACGCGCATCGCATCCTTCGATAGCTCCGGCAACACGATTGCGTGAACTTTTGGAGCAGATTGCATACATGCATCCACCACTGCCAGCTCCTGTGGTTTTTGCACCGTGTGCACCTGCGGAACGGGCGGCCAAAACTAGTTTTGAAAGAACTGGGTGTCCAACACCCAGGGCATCTAACAATGCATGATTCATATTCATGAGATTGCCGAGTTCCTTCTGGTTGTCTAGATTGTACATTGCTCGCATGGTGATTGCCGCGATGGAGTCGAGGATCGGATTTGCAATGTCCGGTGATTGTTTGCGGAGCTCCGCCACTTTTCCGATCGTTTCTGATGTACTGTGCGAAACTAGTGTATTGCCGATAACAATTGAAAAATTTTGTGGGGGCAAAAGGCGGCGTTTTTCATTGTCACGAACGAGTACCATGCCACCAAAAGTAGAGACATAGGTGTCGGTAGCGCTGGCGCGACCATTTTGTGCTGACATTTCCACCTGATGGGCAAGATTGGCTATTTCGGCACGTGTTTTTTCCAAACCAAATTCATCGTTGATTGCACTGAGTGTTGCAACAGTTACCGCTGCAGAAGATCCGAGCCCCGAGGAACTCGGAAGTTGAGATCTAACATACACACTCCCCTTGACATCCATCAGTCGGAAACATTCGGCAATGTAGGGTGAATTTGGTTTTTGATGGTAGCGCGTTTCACGGACAGTGACCATGACGCGAGGTTTGATCGCCATTGCGATACCTGGTTTTCCGTACACCACTGCGTGTTCGCCGAAGAGGAAGACTTTCCCTGGAGCGCTCCACGTTGCCATCAAGCAACCTCCATTATTACGTAACTGATAATTTTGTGACAGTCGCCGATCACACTGCCCGAGGTTTGGTACATGATTGTTTTTGCTTCACGGGCATCGATCTGTTTGCTGGTGAACATTATATCTGTTGAGATACAGTTGTGGTTACACATGGACTGTTTCATTTCAATGAGCTCTTCGCAAGGTGCATGCACATCGAGTTTTGTCGTGGGTGCAATAGCTCTCTGGTCATTCTGTTTCGTGACAGCAGTCGTGGCATAATGCAACTCGCCACCAGTGGCAAGAATCACAACATCTGTATTTATCACATCAATTGTTCGTGAAAGTGCGTTTTCGATGGTTTCCATTGTGGTGAGAGATTGGTTGTCAAGTAGTACTGGTACCGCTTTTTTCTGTGAGATCCAGTAGCAAATGAAGAACACCTGTGTTTCAAGCGATTTTTTTCGCATTCGCAGGGGATCCAGGTGTTTTGAGGTGCCAGCCGTGTTCAGTGTAGCGTCACGTTGGTTGTCTGGCAGAATTAGGTTGAACTGTGTTTTCCAGATTAGATCTGTTGTTGCAGTCATGCAGTCTGCATGGCTTTGGCTCATCATTATGAACGTACCAAATAATGTTTTAAGAATTTTCGTACAAGCGCACTTTTCTAAGTAGATGCGTCCTGCATATGGAGTCACCCCTCCGCGCAGAGATGTTGCAGACGCTACCGTTAGTGCGAAGAGTGCATCAAACAGAAGTTTCAGCTCTTTCGTTGCTTTAGGGTAAAGCATTTCCCTAAGATCAACGCGTCGATAGCCTGCATCCGCCACACTGATGGCAGTGTATTCCTCTATTTTCATGGATATCAAACGGGTTTTATGCCACAACTAAAGTTTCCGTCCGTCGATCCGCGAAAAATACTATCGAGATATTGCGGATTGATGT
>JAIRRQ010000062.1 GCA_031255895.1 Methanocalculaceae archaeon | reverse complement strand
CGCATAGAACCGATTGCCCGAAAACTAATGCACCATGATCTGGAGCGATTGACAACAGGTGCGGGAAAACAAGAGAGGCTGAAATGAGAATTTTGTTTATAGGAACACCGGCGTACGCGGTTCCAGCGCTAGAGGCTGCCGCAACAAACCACGAGGTTGTGGGAGTGGTGACACGAGTGGACAAGCCGAATAGACGGGGAAACAAAATTGCGTTATTACCGGTGAAAGAATGGGCATTAGCACACGAAATCCCAATTTTTCAGCCAAAATCAATGAATGATCCTATGCTTGCTGAGGAACTTGCAACTCTTGCACCGGACATCGGCGTAGTGGCGGCATTCGGGATGATGATACCGGATGAGATCATCAATCTACCGAGGTACCGAACTATCAATATTCATGGATCGTTGCTGCCCAGCTATCGCGGCGCAGCACCAATGCAGTATTCATTGCTGAATGGTGATCTCGAGACAGGCGTATCGATTATATATATTACACAGGAACTCGACGCAGGTGACGTGATTCTGTCACATTCGCTTGTGATAGGAGAGGATGATACATTTGGAGAACTGCACGATCGAATGGCAACCCTCGGTGCCGAGGCATTGATGGAAGCGCTGAATCAGATTGATTGCGGCAGAGTGCACGCAACACCACAAGATTCAACACAAGCGACGTATGCTCCACAAATTACGAAAGAGGAACGCATAATCACCTGGGAGCTTCCGGTAGGAGTGGTGCATAACCGCATTCGAGGACTGTCACCTGCACCGTGTGCGAATACACGACTGCCAGACGGGAAACGATTGTTGATATACCGGAGTACAGTGATTGCAGGTATGTATTCAGGTAGGCCTGGAGAGGTAGTAGATGTGATAAAAAAAAGAGGGCCTGTCGTGATGACGGGGGATGGAGCTTTGTGCATTCTATCAGTGAAACCAGAGGGAAAGCGGGAAATGCCTGGATTCGAACTGATGAACGGACATTATATAAACGTTGGAGAACGACTTGGATAGTATTCTCACAAATTCAGTACTTTTTTACAATGCCACGTCGATTACAGGTATACGACGGAGTACACATGTATCTGAAAATGTGTCTTCACGAAACTTGAAAAACACATATCTGAGATGCGGAAATTGTTCGATATTGGGAAATTTGCAATTTTTTGATCAGTATCTCGCAGAAAAAACACGAATGGTCTTGATAATCTAGACATTAATATCTTGTATGAATTACAGATAAATAGAACAGTGTTCACCAATCTGACATCACTTATTTTGGTGAATTTCCTGAAAATCGTTTAAACAGAATAATTAACCTGGTTATGACATGCGCATTAAATCATATATCCGTGATGAAATAATCGCAGAGGTGATGCATGTAGAAAGGCGAATGTCTCCAATCAGGGGAGGTTTCTGTATATCAGAAACGAGAGGGTGTTTCTGAAAAAAACTACCGAAAAATCTCACTTACAAAAATTGCTGAGAACCGTAGGGGATCTTCAGAAAGACAAGTAGCAAACGATCAACAGAGACAAAAAGAAGACATAAAATAACCCCACTAGCACGATGTGGCAGGAATACGAAATCGATTCACTTATGGATACTTCAAGACGAACTGAAAACTGTTCTGAAATGTTCTGTGAAACAATATTGTAGAGCTCGTACAGATCAAAGTTTGAATCGATCCTACTTTTGCAGAAAAATTGAAACTAATTCACATCCACATCAGATATAGTACCACACAGACCTACAGTCTTAAATGCGGCAAAAATTTCCATTTCAGGAATTTCCTCACGGTAAAAGAGATGTTTCTCACAGTCACAGTCAGAACAACCAAATCCGGAAACGCCATCTCCCCCAATGACTGCGGCGAGTACACATTCAAGATTCATTTCCGTTCTTGCGCACATCACTTTACGGAATCGAACGGATCTATCCATCATGAGATAGTCAATATGCCACTTAGGTTTGCGATACTGTTCGCGGTAAAACCGGATATGGCGATTTACCCGCGAAAGGCCTCCGTTACCAAGAGCAGAACCAACATATAGATACCACCCGAGCAAAAATTCCCGTTTACCCAGTGCACCGATCCGAATATTTTTCGATGCTATGCACTCGAAAATCAGGCAATAAACTCCTTTATCCATATTTGAGCACTTTTGCTTGGGAGAGGAGGACGTCATGCATCGCGCCAGATGAGACAGGGATACCGTGGCCACACCACAACGATTCTATGCGCAACTCCGCCAGTCGATTGATGGAGGTAACGAGATCAGCATGATTGCCAGTTGGCAGATCAGTTCTCCCAAACGAACCACGTGGGAAAAGAGTGTCTCCAGTGATTAATGCACCGTCCTCTTCACGATAGAGGCAGATACTTCCCCGCGTGTGACCTGGCGTGTGTATGACGATGAACTCACCAATCATGGTGCCATCCGAGAGTGGTACTGCGGCAAATTCAGGGGAATGGTCACCAAAGTAGGTTGCAAGTGAGAGAGTATCGTCGGAGAGGAAGGCGAGATCACCCTCTCCAATGCAAATCTTTGCATTGCAAAGATCCGCGAGAGCAACAAGATTTGCCAT
>JAIRRQ010000038.1 GCA_031255895.1 Methanocalculaceae archaeon | reverse complement strand
CAACCGTCTGTTTTGGTTATCACGCCAAGTGTAATCAGTGATATGCGCTTCCCAAGTTTCAACCCCTCCTTCACCTCGGTAATACAGCCAACACCGATCATTGCCAGAGGTCGATACTTCTTCGCCATTCGCTTCACAAAGGTCGAACCTGGGATGAGGAATGTCAGATATCCTGCTTCTTTCAGTGATGGAATCATCGATCCGAGGCCGCATTTTCCACAGGAAATGCACTTCAGGCCATCAGGTGTCAGGCGTGCCGGGCACTTTGTCGATCGCAGACAGTGTGGAAAAAAAACCGCACGTCTTTCCACAGGGACTTCCGCGAAAGCAGTCGTGTTCATATCGTTGTCGATCCGAATCAAAAATTCCATCAGTTGATCGCTGTCCACACCGAAAGCTTGACACCCAGTTGCAACAGCTTCTTCCGTGATTGTCAGCACAGGTCTGAGCAGCATCGGGAAATAGGGGTGTTTGCGTTTGATCGAAAACACGATCAACATAACCATCACCAGTACGAACATAATCCAGACAAAAATCAGGATCAAAAGAATTTGTCCGATTATGAGTGCAAGATTGTCCCAGAATGGATTTTCAAACGCTGTCACGTTAAACGGAGAAATTACTGTCATTTATGGTACTCTCCAATTTTTTTGTCAAGACCAATCGACGCAATCTCAAACACATCCTCCCACACAACAGTTGTCTCCACACAGTCGTCAGATTTTGTTTCAATGATCATCGCCGTCACATCGTTCCTTCGTGCGAGTTCTTGGAACTGTTTGATCTCTATATGGCATCCGACACCGATCATCGCTTTGAGATGTGATTGTTTCAGAAGATGTTTGATGTAGGCTGATCCCGGAATGATGAACACCGGATATCCAGCGTCCATAAGGGCGCTTGTTGCCATCCCCAGATCACACTTACCGCATTCAAGACATTTGATGCCAAATGGTGTTAAGTTGGCCTGGCAGTTCGTCGATCGCAAACAGTGTGGGAGAAATACTATCCGTTTTTCAAGGGGAATCATCGCAAATTCGTCTCGATTTACGTCGTTTTCTAGCTGGATCAAAATCTTAGTAATCTTCGTGTCATCAATTTCAAGCATCAGGTAGCCCACCTGCACAGCCCTTTTCAGCAGAAGATATGTTGGCCTAAGCAGCCTGGAACAGTAAAGATGTTTTTTTCTGATTGACAACGCAAACAGTGCGACAATGGTTATCTGGAAAATGAGCAAAATAAAAAGTATTAGCAATGCTGCATGACCAAGTGTCAAAGCTACCGAGTCCCAGAAAGGGCCATTGAGGAGAGGTACGTGCAGTGTTACTGGCATTGATTACGTCTGTCTAAACGAAGAGATGTCATAAGGCGGATAGATTACACATTTTTCGGTGATAATGGCGGTGACGAGATCGAGAGGTGTTGCATCAAATGCATGGTTGATTATCGGAACGCCATCAGGCAGAGTTGTTTTTCCAAAAAATGCTGCAATTTCATCTCGACCCCTCTCTTCAACTGTAATATCTGCTTCAACTGCATCCACGTCAAATGTGGATGTGGGTGCCGCCACGTAGAATGGAATGTTGTGATGTTTCGCACAAATTGCGTGCATATATGTGCCGATCTTGTTGAATATTGCATCTTTGGTGACACGGTCAGCTCCAACGACAACACAGTCGATTTTTCCCTGCCGCATCAGGTATGCGGCTTCCGAGTCGATGATCGAAGTCACAGGAATATTATCGTGTGAAAGTTCCCATGCGGTTAACCGTGCCCCCTGGAGAAGTGGTCGGGTTTCGCAGGAGATGATTGAAATCTTTTTTCCCATTTTGTGAGCTGATCGAATCATGCCGAGAGCAGTCCCCCACGTGGAACAGGCGAGTGCTCCCGCGTTGCAATGCGTGAGAACCGTTCCGTTTTGTGGAAGGAGTGAAGCCCCTTTGTAACCGAGAAGCATGCAACATTTTTCATCATCTACAGCGATGTTTTTCGCAGTCATGACTGCGAAAAATTTTGCCATCTCCGATGGCAAATTCTCTATCGATCGGAGAACCTTATCGATGCCCCACGCAAGATTAACCGCAGTTGGACGCGTTCTCCTCAAAAACTCAGCATCTGCTGCGACAGTCTCAACAAACTTTGCATCTGATACACAGGACACTGCAGACAGTGCCACCCCAAACGCTCCGGCAACGCCGAGAGCTGGAGCTCCGCGAATCTCAAGATGGCAGATGGCTTCTGCCAGTCGCTCAACGCTCGTTATCTCAATTACGACGAGTTCGATCGGAAGTTTTGTCTGATCGATCATCATGACCGAATTGTTTTCATCGTTCCACCAAATGGTTTTCGTCTCTTTTGTCACTGTTGTGCCTCCGAAACGAAAAAGTCAATTGTAGCTTTCATTGCTACTTCTCTGCTGAAGATAACGGAGTCTGGAATATTTTTCGGTGTAATTGCAAATCTTGCAATGTAAATATCCAGGTGAATTATTTTTGCAGGGTCGAGTTCCATGTCGGTGGATGTGAGGAAATAGTGGGCATCTCTCTGCAAGGTCACTGCAGCCGATACAGCTAGCTTCCCGTATATAGCGTAGATGTTTCGTGATGATGACGGTGAAATTTTTGATCTCATCTTCGTTTCTTTTCATCTCAAAAGGTGTCAATAAAATAATATACTGGTGTTTGTCGATCTCTATCATCATCGGAAAGAGAATGCACATCGAACAGTCGTTAACTCTCTTCGTTTCACGGATAAGACACGGATTCTGTGATTTGTGACATTCATTGTTGCCTGAATCTCAGAAAATTTTGCGTCGTTTGCAAAAATGTTATGTCCACCAATTTTGGTATTTTTTCCCTATATTCATGTACATTTCGGCGTTTTTCAGATTTTTTTCCCCCTCCTCTGCGGTGAGTTCTCTGACAACTTTTCCGGGAATTCCTGTAACCAGGGAGTTTGGAGGGATGATCTTTCGTTCTGAGACTAGTGCTCCTGCAGCAATCAGGGAACCTTTGCTGATCACTGCACCATCCAATACAATTGCTCCCATCCCAATTAGGCAGTTATCTTCGATGGTACAACCGTGAATGATTGCTCCGTGGCCAATGGAGACGTTGCTTCCTATTTTTACTGGATGCCCATCACTCTCATGAATGATGGCATTGTCTTGCACGTTGGATTGATTACCAATAGTAATCGGTGCCGTATCTGCCCGGAGGACCGCACCGAACAGAATGGTGACATCGTCCCC
>JAIRRQ010000032.1 GCA_031255895.1 Methanocalculaceae archaeon | reverse complement strand
GTTGCCGTCTGGCTGAACAGGAAATTTGTGTATTTGGTGAAGTGGATGCTGGGTTTTTCCGATTCTTGTTTGAATCCTTTTGTCCATATTTGGTGGATGTCGCGCATCAGAATGTCCGTCCTATCAGATATCATCATCCACATTTGTGCGTGATTGTTGATCCTTCTTCACCATTGTTGCTGGATTTACTTGTTCTTTTTTGATAGGAGGAATAAATACCATGAGGCATTTATTCAATATTGTTCGTCATCATGTTGGGATGTTGCATCCGTTCTAGTGGTGGATTACTGGAATTTTTCCTCATCCAATATGTGTTCATTGAATATCAGCCAGGGGCGTTTCCGGTCGAAGTGTTTCTCTCAGTTTTCACACAACATTTTTGTGCCAGAGATTTTTTCTTTTTGGATTTCCTATATTTCTTGTGTTATCTATTCATAGCGACAGGGAATCGACCGGATCTGAAATGAAAACTTTGTAGTTTGTGGGGATACTTAGTTATTTTGTTCGGCACAGATTAGTATGCATACATGGATCCAAGAACCCTGACAGATATAGCACTTCACCGACTGAAAGACATCAGGTTATATGTGGAGACATACGGCTGTACATACAATTTTGGAGACACAGAGATGATCATTGAGATCGCCAGATCTCAGGGTTGCACCATTGTCGATACTGTAGAGGATGCTGATGCAGTCCTCATCAATACTTGTATTGTGGTCGATCGAACTGAAAGGCATATGTATGAACGAATGGATCTGTTTTTCGACAAAGTTCTAATTGTAACGGGATGTCTACTAGGCATGTCTATAGATCGTGTGCTGTCGGCGTATCCAGATATATGTATTATTGATCCGAATCTGATCCGATCCTGTCATCGTGAGATCGGGACGGTGCGTGCGGGAGATCATGCGGTACTGCAGATTGCCCGAGGATGCAACGGTCACTGTACTTACTGTATCACTCGTTTTGCTCGGGGAAAATTGGTGAGTTTCCCACTTGAAGATATTGTGAAGCAAGCGCGAGAGTTTGTGATGGCAGGGGTTGTGGAGATTCAGTTAACTGCACAGGACGTCAGTTCTTGGGGAATGGATCGCGCTGACGATCTGCGACTACCGAATCTTCTGCGGGCGCTGACAGTGATTCCAGGTGAATTCCGGATCCGCGTAGGTATGGCAAATCCTGACACATTGCTGCCTATTTTGGATGATTTTCTAGATGCAATCGCGGATCCGAAGATATTTTTGTTTTTGCATGTGCCAGTGCAGTCTGGTTCGGATGTGGTGCTGAAAATGATGGGGCGGAAATATACGGCGGTACAGTATGAAGAGATCTGTTGTCGTGCCCGTGAACGGTATCCAAACATTCGTATCTCTACGGATTATATTGCAGGGTTCTGTGGTGAGACGGCGGAGGATGGCGAAGCATCTGTCGCACAGATTTTTGCTGTACGACCGGGGAAGGTGAACATAACGAGATTTTCGGTGAGACCAGGTACTCCCGCGGCAAATATGAAATGTCTCCCTGAATCGGTGAAGAAGGATCGATCGCGTGCTCTGACGAATGCGGTGAACGCGGTGTACGATGCAAACAATGAGGTTTGGATTGGGAAAACAGTTGATGCAGTTGTAACTGAGGTGGTACATGCGGGTAGTGTTACTGTGCGCGACAGAACGTATCAGAATATTGTACTTCTGTCGGAGATTCCCGTCGGTACTAGGCTGAGAGTGATCATCACCGGCCATCGTCGGCATTATCTTTTGGGTATGGTGGCATTGGAGTAGTGTATCTCTTCCATTTCGTCAAGGTAGGGAAGAAGCGCTTTGAGGTATGTGTGTGGGCCTGTGGTGGTTTGTATGATTCCCGTCTCTAGAATTTCGGCGTTCAAGGATTCTGTGGCAAGCATCTCTTCAACGCATGCGTTTGTGCCTGTTATCTGATGCATCTGTTTCTGCATGGTTTTAAACCATTCTTCAATTTCCATTACCGGTCGAAAATCTGGATCGATTAGTCGATACTTTGCAATGTCTGCGACAAGATCCGAAGTTCGCGCGATTTCTTCGTCCATATACAGATAGATACTGATGTGTTTTATTCGGCATAGTTTTCGAAGTACAAGGACATCGATGTGTTCGCCTATTTTGGGAAGTTCTCTCATGATGTACTTGTCATCATGCAAACGACTTTATTGTTGTGGGCCGATGATTTTCCTATGCGAATAAAATATGATGGTACTGACGAAGGAAATAATATCGGAATTGGAGTGGTTGTTGGGGGATGCAAGACAAAGTACGGATCTACCTAAATTGCAGATCATGAGGATCAGAAAAAAGGGATTTGTAAACCATGCAGCGGTGATTAGAAGTGTTTTTCATCTCAATGAAGTAAATTATGACTTAGATCAGTGACAATTCCTGACGGATCATTTAAGACAATCTCTTTTTCTGGTATGTGTGTCTATGACATCGTGCGCCATTACATCGTTCCCTCAAAAAACTCAAAATCAACACAGTTATTCGGTACAAATACATCTGTACTGGAAACGTTGAAAATCGGATGCTAACTTGTTTTGGTGAGTGTGATATCTTCCACTGCATCGATGAAAGTGACAAGTGGATTGTCACACAGTCGTTCGTATGCAGGATCGCATCTCCGTCGCTATGGAGGAGTACTGCCTCGAAATGGAATCGAAATGAAAGATGGTAAAGGGTGTGACATCGCCTTTGAGGACGAACATAACATGCTGTTTGAGCAAGGTCTACGTAATTGTGTTGAATGTGTGGATTGCTGCCTACTTGTAAATTGCTCTTTTTAATACGGTTGATATCCATATTTGCTCAGAAATCGGTTTTTCGATGTGACAAATATGGTATTTTCAAAGTCATTGATCAGCATACTGTCAATTCCGGATTAGTACTACTCTCAGATACATAAGTAAATTATCAAGTTGAGATTTGGATCTCCAGAAACTATCCATCATGTGCTCTGGAAAAACTGAATGGACGCGAGATATATAATCGTGTATGTGTTCAATTTCTGCGGTGTCGGATACATTCCACAACTCTAAATATTTGTCTCCTATGTAAATCGTTTTATTATCTTAATTCTTTGTAAATATCTCAAAAAACACTTTTTATTTTGATTCAAAACATCTCAAAATTATCATGTGTTCTCTCTAAGATTTAAATGATCCATTTTATGTGTATAATTGTCGAAAATAGTGTGTTTTTTGCTACAAATTAATTCTTGTTCGTATCTTCACGAACTAATATAGATAGTCCTAAATATCTCTAAAACAATTGTTTTGTATGAAAAGAACAAAAACGCCTCAATCGTGCATCACGATTCTTCGTCTTCTGGAGAGCATTGGTCCACGGACACACAAGGATATCGTTACGGACACCGGGCTCGCTCCGCGTACCGTTCGATATGCACTCAAACGTCTGAAGGAGAATGGTCTCGTGATCGAGAAATTCAATTTTCGCGATGCTCGTCAGGCAATCTATCAGTCGAAATTTGCTGTTCCTACAAATCAGGCATTTGCATAGTCTATTTCTGAAAATGAGCTATGGTCTGTAATTAATCCAATATTATTTTTATCTTCATTTTTTGATTGTCGAATGACTGATAATGCCGATGATTCTGGTGGAGAAGCATGACGTTGTCTTTGGCATTTGTCATTCTGAAACCGCTTAGTGAACTGGGTGTCAGGTACAGATGGAGGGTAAGGTGTGGTTACACGAAATGAGGTGGCAGTCGCAAACTATGCTGGTTTTCCTGTTTATCGGGGAGTTAACGGAATATATCTTGATTGTGAGGTATTTTGCGAATGCGAGAACGGTAATTATGTAGAGAACAAGTGATACAGAGAAATATCTTGACTTTCGTACTAGTTT
>JAIRRQ010000023.1 GCA_031255895.1 Methanocalculaceae archaeon | reverse complement strand
CTTTTGCAAGCATTTCTTCAGTTGTCATGGAACACATCCGTATGTTGTACGAATTTTCTTGTCTGTGACATTGGCATCACACTTCCCCAATAGAAAAGTTAGAACTACGTTAGGGCTATTGATGTAAAAATAGTTCTATCCAGCACAGTGGATGATATTTGTTACAGGATCACTTCTGATACAAAAAACCAAAAATCGTCGCAAAAACAACTATTGAGTATACAAAAAATCCACATCACATCTGAGAACGTGAACACCACGCGCGGGAAAAGATGTAGACTTTCCGACAAAATCTATGAAAATGTTTCAGAAATAGACTACATAGACGAAAACATTGACGAAAGACAAAAGATCTAGTGCAAATATAAAGAGGGATGCGACAACGATCAAATTTACACAATCTGGATCGAGAATCCGATGATAATGTATCTCTGCTTTGCACCATCGACAAGTTCCATGATGATCAGGAGTCTTTCCATTTCAAACGACTCGTAAATCGGTCCCCATAGGATATTCATTGATGTCCCGCATACAGTGCCGAGTTGCATAAGTCACCCCGAATAACAGACAATCCAGGTGAATTTTACCAAGGAATTCAACAATATCAGAATTGTGTTTATCTCGTCAGCGGGATTGACGATCCAATCAGACACAATTCGGTGTTGTTTTCTTTGGTGAACTCTAAATCCTAAACGTACACTATTTGGTTGATATCAAAATCATTCGATGCCACGAATATTCTGAAAAATACCGTGAATTTGTTGTATTCTAAATAAATATAACAAATTTAAAATAATTCAATTAATCAACACACTAATTGAACGAAATGACTACCGATCCTCGATACGAGCGAGAGTGTCGGAGATTGGGTCCATTCCTTTATGTATCCCGGATCGAGACAGATGAGGTTTGCGGGTTCTCCCTCTTCGATGATCCCTCGATGACCGAGAAGAGAAAAACCACCTGTTGCCATGGAGAGTGTTTCTTCGGGTGAAGTATTATAAACGGTGGTTAGGAACGCACATTCGGAGAACATATCAGGAGCAATAAACATGACATTGTCGGTTCCGAGCCAGAGTGTACACCCGAGGTCGATCATTTTTCTCACAGGAGGGCGAAAGGAGGTGTTTGTTCCACCCAGTATCCAGTTGGAACGTGGACAAATGACCAGAGGTATGCCACGATCGGCAGCTTCGCGTATGTGACATTCTTCGAAATAGGTTGCGTGAATGATGAAATCGGGATCCAGCGCAAAAGCATCTTCGATGTCTTTGGATCCAGCTTCTCCTGCATGAATGGCGATGCGCTTTCCAAGCTGCCTGGCACGTTCGATTGCGGCGAGATCTGCGACATGATGTTTTGCACAACTGAGGCCAAGTCCGTCTGCCAAAAACTCTCCACCATCTCGACCAAAGATAATTGGACGAATGCCGGGTGTGATTGTCTGTTGCAAAAGTCGAACGCCGTGGGTACCTCCTTCACGAAACTCGGCAAATGCTGTGGTGCCGGTTGCGTGCATAAACTGCATTGTCTCACGCATGGCGGTACTCAGATGATCATCGTGTGTTGTTCGGAGAATTCTGTGTTTTAGTCCATTCGGCGATGCGACAAGATCTGCAAGCGAATGACCCATCACGGGAGTATCCATCGCGACAGTGTCAGCTATGTGAGTATGGGCATTGAAAAAAGCCGGTGCTATCCACTGGGTTATTGATCTGTTACTCTCCACAATTTCAGTGATGATGCCCTTTTCAATGCTGATGAATACATTGCGCGGTGAAAATGTTTCACCGCAGAAGGCAAGTCCATGCAATTCTCCGTCTTGCATATTTGGTGATCTTCCTCTTGATTATATATATTTGGAATGGAAATATAATATAATATGGTGTCAAAGAAATCAGGTAGAGGATTAAGCTCATCTGCTGGTCTCGTTACGTATTATGATGCCGACAACAGGACGGCTGTTCATATCGATCCAAAGACGGTCCTGATTACCGTGACAATTGTTGGAATCATTATATATCTACTGAACTTGTTCTTTTGAGGTGATTGAAATTCTGAGAAATTTATAGGGATAGGAGCTGCTATTATTGAAATGATTGTTTTTTTAAAAAGATTTGATTTTTGTTCAGAGAATAGTTTCTTGGACATTACATCTGTTTGCATCCCCACTCTGTCCAACAATAACATATGCTTCCCAATATTTTGTGATCTGCGTGATTCCACGAAATAATTTCATTTTTCTGCAATACTCCTTTGGAAACTGTAAGAGAGACATCATATCTTTGGCCTCACTCAGGGTAGTCACGAAATACACAAATCACACGGATTTGATGGTTTTCGTGAAAATATCTGTCACAAATCGCATAATATCCACAGATCTCAAATCAAAATATACGGAACTCACAAAAATTCGAAGCAAATACACACCTAAAGAAATCAATGCGAGTCCAAAGACGGTATAGTCAAAATGGCCGAAAAAACTGCATTTTTAGTAATCGAAGAATATGAAATGGGGGAATGACACTCTTCAAACGAGATCGGGCATACTAACTCCAAAAATGGCGGTCTACTGATGTATGTGACTCACAAAACAGGAATGGATGGTGAGAACGAGACGAGGAGCAGAGTAATCAAGCCTCAATCAGGTCTCTCAAAAGATATTCAGACAGATAGTCGAATATCAGTTCGTATCTGTGCGACTACGATTCCCGCTACGAACACACGGACAACACCACCGCTTTGGGAGACAGTAATACCAATTGCAGGCGCAATCTTGGTGATTGCAGCAGTTGCCAGATGACGGCCTCCAAGACCACTCTGGAGAT
>JAIRRQ010000093.1 GCA_031255895.1 Methanocalculaceae archaeon | reverse complement strand
TCTTCTAAGACATGCGAGAAGTGGGAAGTGATCAGCATTCCCATATTTTTTTCCCGTGATGCTTTTTTAAGGAGATTGTGAACGATCTTAGCTGTTTTGGGGTCCAACGTTCCGGTTGGTTCATCCGCGAAAAAGAAGGTTGGATCGCGGGCAAGTTGGCGTGCAAGGACAACACGTTGTTTCTCTCCGCCAGAAAGATCGCGGGCGATGTGCATCATGCGATGGGTGAGTCGGACTTCGTCGAGGAGATCGGCTGCTCGGGAGATGGCATTTTCGGATGGATAGCTGATGTCGTCTAAGGCTCGGATCACGTTTTCGATGACACGATCGTCACCGTAGAGAGCAAATGTACGCTGAAACATGATGGCGGTTCTTGCCATAATGCGGGTTTTGAGTGTTTCGTTTTCTGGTGCCCAGAAGTCAATGTCACGATGTGTCATTACTGTGCCGCAACTGTTACAGGGAATTTTTGCATGACTGGGGGGATCGATTCTTCCGCAGTTGGGGCAGATGGCAACGTGGTAGATGATCTGTCCAGTGGTTGGCGGTTGGTCAATGCCTCGGACAAGGTGGATGAGTACGGTCTTGCCACATCCGGATCTTCCAATGATGCCAAGAATTTCTCCTTCGGCTATTTCAAGATTGATATTATCCAAGATTCTCACTGAATTTTGTTCTATCGCGCGTGGAATAGTATCAGAAGGACCTTCGGAGGTTCCGACCACTGGAAAATCCATACAGAGGTCCTTTATGGTGATAAACGGCGTCGTCATGCAAACATCCTCTATAATATTAATTGTATGTGCTTTGAGGTGTTATTAGTGTTTAGAAGTGTGGTGAAAATAACTCGGTAGTTCTTCGTGTTTATCTAGCTAACTATATCATACGGTTCTGAGATAGGATATATTCTTCAAGGAACACTGTGAATAACACAGCCCCAAATCGTCGTTTCTATGTAAGAATAAATGTATTTGTGCAAATGGCAGTTTCCCACGCAAAACGATGTTTTCAGGACTAATCAACTAATGATGTTCCTTGAAAAAAGGGATGACCAGTAGACTGCCTAAATGATTCACTGTGGGGAACCAATGTGTTTCATAATAACCATGAGTCAGTCGCAAACACGTTCAGTCATAATAATATAATGTAGTTACAGTATGTTGACACAATCCGAACAACAGGTAAATGTCACTCAATCATCACTGTGATAAAATGGCGATTAGGATAATCTCATCCCATCTCAGAATCGTATGATATAGTTAGCTAGATAAACACGAAGAACTATCAACTCATTTTGTGGTTATTTCAAACAAAATCTTATTCACTCCCCACTCGCATACATTTTCCAGAAAAATCATTTTGACGCATTGAAGTATGTTTGTGGGATCGCGAACTTCAAAGAAAACAAAAGATTTTTGTTTCTCTTTAAGACAGCAGAACCACGAACATTCGCAGTCTCAAAGAGACATAGAGGACAAGAAACGACACTGTGATCAATGTTGCGAATGCCATTGCGTTCCAGTGGAGGATCTTTTTGCCATCTAAGTGACCGATCGGCAGCATGTTGAAAAACGCAAGCATAGCATTCACCTGAATTCCCATTATGCCAAGATAGCACAGAAATCCGGGGAATGTGAACGTACTGCTTGCCGCACCTCCGAGTAGAACTCCTCCTGTCAAACAAAAAAGAAACGGGATCGTGAGAATGAGATTCGTCAGCGGACCTGCAAGAGAAATAATGCCATTTTCCTTCTTCGTCATTTCGCGTCCAGTGGTGTTGATCAGCGTTGCTCCTGGCGCAGCAAACACAATACCTACAATGACCGCAACCACAATCGCCATCAACAACATCTGCGTGTTCTTGCGAAACTCTGCCCAGTAACCGTATCGGATTGCTGTGAACTTGTGGGCAAGTTCATGGAGCACGAATGACAGTCCAGCTGTAATTACCGCAACAATGAAGGTCATCATCAGCATACCTATCGAGATCTTGTCGTTGTTGGTGATCAGTACAAGCCCTCCTGAAACGCAGAGCGTGAACGCAATCGCCAAACAGATCCAGGCAAGCAGGAGATCTCGTTTCTCAAACGGAGACATTTTTTCCAGGAAGTTCATTTACTCACCACATCCAATACGGACGCACTCCTCAAGCGTCCCCATCCTGGGGGCAACATCGCACATTCCCAAAAGATAGGAATATGCCTTGCCAGAATTGGTCATGACTGCTCCCGCATGATCTATCAATGGTGATACCACAATGCATGTGTCAGGTACAACTTTTGCCCCGGACTTTGCAATCACCGCAAGTTCTTCTGTACATGAAGCTTTCATTTCTTCAGCAACGAACACATAAAATGGTATTATCGTTTTCTTTCCTGAGAGAAGTTTTGCGACATGATCCACCTCTTCTTTGGAAAGATGTGGACAGCCAATTGCGACTGCCGTGACCTCAATCTCTTTGAATACATTCAAAACATCCGCAACCTCAATCGTCACAACTTCACGTTCATCTTCGGTAATGTGTTTCTTGAAAAAAGGAAATCGTGTCTCCGGTGTAATCTCATTTACGTGATAGAGCGCAACCGCTCCGGATGCGGCCATTGCTGCACCCAGGCTTTTCAACATGTCACGATTCGATCGAAGATTCATAAAAAGCGGAATACGGGTTCCAACAATTGCACCGGCAATCACACCGAGCGCTCCGTATTCGGCATTCGTCCATTTCTTTGTCGCCTCTGGTTCATCCAGTCGGAGTTCAATTTGTGGTAGACGATTTTTCACAATGTGGAGACCATACTCCGGTGTTTTTCCCGTGAGGGCTGTGGCGAGGGCTGAAGGTCCACCTTCGCGGTTTGTTCGTGCTCCTAGCACCGAGTTTGCATAGCTGACCGCCGAACTCTCAGACCATGCAATGTGATCGCCGCGTTCCACGATACTAAAGTAGTATGGTGTACAAGTGTAGGTTGGTCGGATACCCAACCGAATGTATGCATCGTTCACTAAATTCTGTTTCTCTGCAAAACTCTGCGGAATACCAAGTTCTTCCCAACCAGATCGAGGCATGCCGATTGGATTCAGAAATGCCGGCACTACCGCTTTTGCATCAATGCCTGAGAGCCATTTAAGGCCGGCTTCGCCGATGGTCTTGAACGATGCTCCAGATACCTGCACGCTCTTTACCGGAATAAACCGTTCCGCATCGTATATTTTGCCTAATGTCAGCAAAATTTCCATCATTTTTTGGCGACTCTCGCCGTATTCTCCATCCAACAGTGCCTGATCGTACATATCTAGTTTCATGTTTCCCTCCCTACTTACTCATCCCATCCTGCACGGATGAATTCATCTTCGTGTCCAAGCTGCATTGTCGCATCGAGTCCCATTTTTACATTCATGCCGTCCCCGATTCGGCAGGGATCGAGTGATGAACCACGAACACCAGAGATGATTGTTACGTCCTGATCCGCTCTGACGCGAGTTGCAATGGCAAATTCCACATCGTTCGGATCATAGATGTTGATGTCCTCGTCTACGACCACCACATGTTTGAGTGAAGTGTGTGCTGCAAATGCAGCCATAATCACATTTTTACCGTCTCCATTGGTCATTTTTTTGATCTGCACCACCGCATGGAAATATCCAGATCCACCTGGTGTGAGATATACATCGCGGACGTTTGTCACATTTGCTACTGTTTGATAAATTCGCGGTTCGTAGGGAGCGCCCATCAGCATTTTGTGTTCGGCTGCTGCTGGAACAATGCCGTGATAGATAAAGTTTTGCTTGCAGTTCATGCCGCAGAGTTCAATTATTGGCTGCATGCGGATGGAATCATACGTCCCACTTATATCTACAAATGGCCCTTCTTCGTGCAGCTCAGCAGTCATGTATCCATAGAGCACAATTTCTGCGTCAGGAACACGGATACCATTCGGGCACTCGTACATCGGCATGTCCTCACCGAGAATTTCCGCGGCATACATCATTTCCTTTCCTTCCGGAACGCGGGTACATGCGGCAAAAAGCACTGCTGGATGCACACCGATTGCAATGGCGATCGGAAGTTTTTCTCTTGCATCTCTTGCCTGTCTGAGCAATTTGTGGGTGTGACGCCCCTCCACAATTCTTCCGGTTAGATGTACGTCATCAAGAACTTCCATCCTATGGATTGAGGCGTTTTCCACTCCTTTCCATGCAGAAAACACAATGCCGGAGGTAAGATAACGCCCTGCGTCTTTGGGAAAATGTTTCATGATCGGCAGATTCGAAAGCTTTACCGGGGAAAAGGTTAGTCTACCCGCATCATGAATTTTTCCTGCGTATGTGCATCTGGCGAGCGTTTCGACAATTTTTCCCTCCGGAATATCCAATGCAATCGAGAGGCTTTTGCGATCAAAAATTGCATTCATCACACATTTGTGTCCATCGCAGTTGTGGAAGTAGAGCATTTTTTTGCTAGAAAATGCCAACTTCGGCGCTTCGTAGACAGATGAAACCGGTTTCTGTATCTCCTCGACCAGATCTTCTGCCATCATTCGTTTGATAAAATCTCTCATTCTTTCCACCGTGATCCAATTGCATGGGATATTCCGCAGTGATCCAGTACGCGACTTACAATCGTGTCTGCGAGATCGTTGATTGTCTGCGGATGTGTATATAGTGGAGGGGAAGCTGGCATGATGGTCGCTCCAGCATCGTGGGCAGCAAGCATATTGACTAGATGTACTCGAGAGTATGGTGTCTCTCTCAGAACGAGGATCAATTTTCGCCTCTCTTTGAGGGCAACGTCCGCTGCCCGTGCTATCAAGGTCGTTGAGTGGCCGTTCGCAATTGCCGCAAGGCTTTTCATGCTGCATGGAACAACAACCATAGCATCAAACAAAAATGATCCACTAGCAATACCCGCGGTAAAATCACAATTTTCTTCGTAATGTACTGGATAGCCGGAAAGCTCGACCTCTTCTAGACGTGCGACAGTTTTCGCGGTATCTGAGATGATCAGGTACATCTCGACATAGTTCGTCTTTGTGATGGCTTCGATCAACCGTTTTGCGTATAGCGTCCCGGAAGCTCCAGTGACTCCGACAACGATCCGCTTCATCCGTCTCATATTATACCTGTGAGTTTATGTTGCTTTGTTGCACACCGTAGTGCGAATGTCTCGCGGGCAGCATCACCCACACGTGTGCAGAGTTCGGCAGGTGCGTACACGCCAAGATGCCACTGCCCACGACGGGTGGTGTTCATCATGGTGATTATCGGCACTATCTCCTCGAACGGCACGAGATCGTGATGACTGCTGACTCTGATATCCATCTTCATCTCTTTTCTAAGGGGTGGTATATCGATGATGATCTGTTCCGGTGAAACTCCGGCGATTTCGGCGATTGCGATGTGTATCCGTTCAATGTCATTTTGTGTGTGTGGCAAGTGCTCGCGATCCACTAATTCCAGTCCCGCGTAGACTGCTCGTTTGTAGAGATTTCGTGTACGGATGCGGATCATCAAATCACGGGTAATTTGTTCCGGCGAATTCAGTAGAAGAGTGGTTGCGATCACATCGTCCATGGTAAGAAATGTGCGAATTGCATCGATGTCATCCTTGAAATGGTTGCGACATGCAAGCAGAAACATTTTTTCTGCAATTCGGCAGACATGATGATAATAGACAGATGGTCCCATGAGTGTTCGTGCGATCAGCAATGATTCAGCCGCCGCGATACCTGATTCATTGAGGACTAGTGTGTCTGATGCGATTGCGAGAGATTTAGTTAGTCGTTCCGCATCGAAATTGCTGTACGGTACTCCTGTATAGTGGGCGTCTCGCAAGAGATAGTCCATACGGTCTACGTCGAGATCACCGTGGATGATTCCTGCGTACTTGTGATTGCCAGAGATGAGGGCTGCAATCTCATCCTGACTCACGGAGCTTTTATCAAGCTGTGCTGCAAGTGCGGGTTGTTTCAGATGTTCACGGATGTCATCGTGTGAAAACAGTGCATATTCCTGTATCAACCGTTCGCTTGCATGCGAATATGGTCCGTGACCTATGTCGTGTAAAAGTGCTGCACAGCAGATTGTTCGTGTTTCTGCGTTTCCGAATCCAAGATGCCTGCATAATAGAGATGCGAGGTGCATTGCACCAAGTGAGTGTTCGAATCTGGTGTGGTTCGCTCCTGGATATACTAAATATGCAAAGCCAAGCTGACGGATGTGGTGAAGGCGTTGCAGCGTTGGTGAATCCACTAGAGGCAGAATTTCGGTGGGTACTTCTATATATCCGTGTACTGGATCTTTGATCTGCTTTGTCATGAAGGATCAGTTTTGTTTGATCATTGTAAAATTGTACGGCAGGGATCTCACAGATGACATGAAAAGTCCGGCTGCGTGATTGAAGGTGATTGTTGCATTCAGTTTACTGATGATCTGATCGGCGCTGGTGCGATAGATGAAGCCACTTTTGATGAATCTCTGGTAAATGTTCATCATGAACCTTGTGTCAATGTAGATGCCGTCTGAGGTACGAAATATGGTGATATTTGATCTGCTATTTTCGATCATTTTTGCAAGATTTAATTCCGGTTTTTTGCCATCGTCAATTCCTCGGCATAGTGTCCATTCGCCTCTTCTATGATGATGTTTCCAATTTCTGCACCAAGATCACAGAAAACGGCGAATATTGCGAATGTTACTACGATGGTTTTTGGCTCGTTCATTCTCACAACGATAATTACGTGTGAGCATTTATTGATCAATTTTTATGCAGGGTCGATTTCGTTCCAATAGTCTAAAAATCTCCAAATATCTTATCGCATGATCAAGAATTTTCAGAATAAGGAAATGCTTTAATTTTGATTTTGGTTGTGTGAATGTGGAATACATTGAACTACACAGAAAAGAGATATTTTCTATGATGTCACGAAAAAATTAGCTGTTTTTTGTACCACCTTGCTAACCATATCATATGGTTCTAGATCAAGATAAAATCATCTCAAATCACTCTGGCGGTTGATTAGCATTTCTCTTTTATTTTGGTTTTGTCAGCGCACCACATCACGATTGAACGTGTTTATCAATTGGTTTGAAATTATCATAAAACTAGGTTATGTCTTGTTTCGAAACATTTTAGTCGTTTTTGTTGTTTTATCTTCGAAATCTTGTTTGTTGATTATTTCGGAAAAATGCTATCTTGATGTGGAATATCATTGTATTTATTAGTACTTCTTTTTCACATCGAAATAGTGATTTACGAACATGTTGTTCATTGCGTTCGTCAGGATGAATATTTGATATGAATCTGAGCATCAAAATGGATTTCATCATCTTGTCTGATTTTTCTATATATATGATATATGACGAAATTTGATTTGTCGTCTAGATGGACTAACTTCCGAACAAACACGATGGAAAACAGGTTTGCATTGCTTTGGATATAGTGAGCCATACGATCTTTGTGTAAGAGGTTTTTCGTGTAACAACTGAGTTTTCAATCCGATTTTTGTAAAGAATCTGTGGAAAAAGCGAGTACGTTA